>NZ_JABWRM010000010.1:0-244352 GCF_014268955.1 Pseudomonas sp. RW3S2
GGGCAAGCCCGCTCCCACATTTGTAGGAGCGGGCTTGCCCGCGAAGAGGCCCTTGAGGGCTGCAAAGGCTCCAAATCCTGAACGCTGCTTCCCACCCCCTACGGTTGCCCACTCCCCCCGCCGAGACGAAAATGCCTACCGTCCCCGGCGCCTGCTCACACAGCGCTTCATCCAAGCCTCCTGGAGTTCTACCCATGCCACATGAAGGCAGCATCCTGCAGACCGCAGTGATATTCCTGCTTGCCGCCGTCGTCGCCGTGCCTCTGGCCAAGCGCCTGCAACTGGGTGCCGTCATCGGCTACCTGCTGGCTGGCGTGGCCATCGGTCCACAAGCGTTGGGCCTGATTCGCGACACCGAGAGCGTGGCGCACATTTCCGAACTGGGCGTAGTCCTGCTGCTGTTCATCATCGGCCTCGAACTTTCCCCACGACGTCTGTGGCTGATGCGCAAGGCGGTGTTCGGCGTAGGCCTGGCACAAGTGGTGCTGACCGGCGCGATCATCGGTGCCATCGCCCTGTTCGGCTTTGCCCAGTCCCTGCCAGCGGCGGTGGTGCTCGGCCTGGGCCTGGCGTTGTCATCCACCGCACTGGGCCTGCAGAGCCTGGCCGAAAGCAAGCAACTGAACGCCCCCCACGGGCGCCTGGCCTTTGCCATCCTGTTGTTCCAGGACATTGCCGCGATCCCGCTGATCGCGCTGGTGCCCCTGCTGGCGGCCAGCGGCCCGGACACCAGCCACGGCGACAGCATCGAACATGGCCTGCGGGTGTTCGGCAGCATCGCCATCGTCATCGTCGGCGGCCGCTACCTGCTGCGCCCGCTGTTTCGCATCGTCGCCCGTACCGGCCTGCCGGAAGTGTCCACGGCCACCGCACTGCTGGTGGTGATCGGCACGGCCTGGCTGATGGAGGAAGCCGGCATTTCCATGGCGCTGGGCGCGTTCCTCGCGGGCCTGCTGCTGGCCGACTCCGAATACCGGCACGAGTTGGAGTCGCAGATCGAACCGTTCAAGGGCCTGCTGCTGGGGCTGTTCTTCATCAGCGTCGGCATGGGCGCCAACCTTGGCCTGCTGCTGGAGGCACCCGCGCTGCTGCTGGGCCTGACCTTGCTGCTGGTAGCGGTGAAACTGCCACTGCTGATGCTGGTCGGGCGTGCGGTGGGCGGGCTGAACAACCTGAGCGCGCTACGCCTGGGGCTGGTGCTGGCGGCAGGAGGTGAGTTCGCCTTCGTGGTGTTCAAGCTGGGCAAGGACCAAGGCTTGTTCGACACCTACACCTACGATCTGCTGCTGATGACCATCACGCTGTCGATGGCCCTGACGCCGATGTTGCTGCTGGCCAGCTCGCGCCTGATCAAGCGCCCGGCGCCAGCGCGCGAAGTGCCGGAGCAATACCGCACGATCCAGGCTGACGCTCCGCGCGTGGTGATCATCGGCATGGGCCGCATGGGGCAGATCGTGGCGCGTATCCTGCGGGCACAGAAAGTCTCCTTCATCGCCCTGGATACCTCGGTCGATGCCATCGAGATGACCCGCACCTTCGAACAGGCCCCGGTGTTCTACGGCGACCCGATGCGCCCCGAGGTGCTGCATGCAGCCAAGGTCGGCGAGGCCGAGTACTTCGTCATCACCACCGACGATCCGGAAGCGACCATCCGCATCGCCGAGCGGGTCAAGCATGAGTACCCGCACCTGAAAGTGATCGCCCGCGCGCGTAACCGCCAGCACGTGCACAAGTTGCTCGATGTCGGCGCCGAGCCGATTCGCGAGACCTTCTACTCGAGCCTGGAGATGACCCGCCTGACCCTGATCGGCCTCGGCCTGAGCGAGACCCAGGCGGCAGACCGCATCCAGCGCTTCACCGAGCACGACCAGCAGGTGCTGGAGGCACAGGGGCGGGTTCGCGATGACCGGGCGAAGGTGATGCAGACGGCCAAGGAGGCCAGGGTGGAGCTGGAGCGGTTGTTCGAATCGGATAGCGACTGAGTTGGGTGACACGAACGTCGCTCAAACAAAACCCGCCACACAAACAGCAAAAAGGGCGACTGTCTCCAGTCGCCCTCGATGCCGCAGTCGCGCAGGCCCGGCCTCAGCCGGTCACTTCGCCAGAAATGCCAGCAAGTCGTCGTTCAGTTGCTGCGCATGGGTCACGGCAAAGCCGTGTGGTGCACCGGGATATACCTTCAACTGCGCGCCCTTGATCATCTCGGCGGCTTTCTTGCCGGTGGTCTCGAACGGCACGATCTGGTCGTCATCGCCGTGGATCACCAGGGTCGGCACATCGATCCTGGCCATATCCGGGCGGAAATCCGTTTCGGAGAACGCCGTTACGCAGTCGATGGTGCCTTTGAGCGAGGCCAGCAGGGCAATGTTCAGGGTCTGGGCCTGTACGCCCTGGGAGACTTTCTGCCCATGGTTGATGCCATAGAACGGCGCGGCGAAGTCGGAAATGAACTGCGCGCGGTCGGCGCGCAGGCCGTCGCGGATGCCGTCGAATACCGACTTGTCGACACCCTCGGGGTTGTCGGCGGTCTTGATGAACAGTGGGGTTACCGCCCCCAGCAGCACCAGCCCGGCCACGCGCTCGCTGCCATGCTTGGCGATATAGCGGGTGACATCGCCACCGCCCATGGAGAAGCCGACCAGGGTGACGTCGCGCAGGTCCAGGTGCTCGATCAGCTGGGCGATGTCATCGGCGAAGGTGTCGTAGTCGTAACCGTTCCACGGCTGGCTGGAACGCCCGAAGCCGCGGCGGTCGAAGGCGATGGTGCGATAGCCGCGGCTGGCCAGGAATTCCATCTGGCCATCCCACATGTCGGCGTCCAGCGGCCAGCCGTGGCTGAACAGCACGGGCTTGCCGCTGCCCCAGTCCTTGTAATAGATCGCGGTGCCATCGCGGGTAACTAGTGTGCTCATGTCGGAATCTCCTGAAAGTCGGGTAGGTCTGGATCTTGAGTACGGGGCGCGAGGAACATTCCATCGCGCAGCTGACCGGTCGGCCACGAGGCGTACCGACCGGCCATTGGTGGGTCACTTGCCAGCGGTGAGAGCGTTGTAGCTGGTGATCAGGTTGCGATAGTCCGGGATGTGGTTGGAGCACAGCGCGGCCAGCCCTTCGACGTCGTTGCGCCAGTCGCGGTGCAGCTCGCAGGCCACGCCGAACCAGGTCATCAGTTGCGCGCCGGCAGCTTCCATGCGGCGCCAGGCGGCATCGCGGGTCATCTCGTTGAAGGTGCCGGAGGCATCGGCCACCACGAACACTTCGAAGTCTTCGGCCAGGGCCGACAGCGCCGGGAAGGCCACGCACACTTCAGTTACCACACCGGCGATGATCAGCTGTTTCTTGCCAGTGGCCTTCACTGCCTTGACGAAGTCTTCGTTGTCCCAGGCGTTGATCTGGCCAGGGCGGGCGATGTAGGGCGCGTCCGGGAACAGGGCCTTGAGCTCTGGCACCAGCGGGCCGTTGGGGCCTTGCTCGAAGCTGGTGGTGAGGATGGTCGGCAGGTTGAAGAACTTGGCCAGGTCGGCCAGCGCCAGCACGTTGTTCTTGAACTTGTCCGGCTCGATGTCGCGGACCAGCGACAGCAGGCCTGCCTGATGGTCGACCAACAGTACGGCGGCGTCGTCTTTGTTCAGGCGGTTGTAGGTGAATTGGCTCATGGTCTGTACTCCCAAATGTGTCTTCGATGTGCGGTAGGTGGGGTAGTGCGCGTTGATGAGTACAGATTAAAAACATCACCTTTGATGCGGTAGACTGCAAAAATTGTCTGTAGCGTTCTATCTGGAGAACGATCTTGGAAGATCTGAATTCCCTCTATTTCTTCACCCAGGTCGTCGAGCATGGCGGCTTCGCCCCGGCGGGCCGGGCGCTGGACATGCCCAAGTCGAAACTCAGCCGGCGCATCGCCGACCTGGAAGACCGTCTTGGCGTTCGCCTGCTGCACCGTACCAGCCGCCACTGTTCGCTGACCGAGATCGGCCAGGCCTACTACAACCGTTGCCTGGCCATGCGTGTGGAAGCCGAGGGCGCGGCAGAGATCATCGAGCGCAACCGCAGCGAACCACGTGGCCTGGTGCGTATCAGTTGCCCCACTACCCTGCTCAACTCGTGGGTCGGGCCGATGCTCACGCGCTACATGCTCAAGTACCCACAGGTGGAGCTGTTCATCGAGAGCACCAACCGTCGCGTCGACCTGTTGCATGAAGGCTTCGATGTGGCGCTACGGGTGCGCTTCCCGCCGCTGGAGAACACCGACATGGTGATGAAGGTGCTGAGCAACAGCACCCAATGCCTGGTGGGCCATCCATCGTTTCTCGCCCAGCTGCCCGAGGGTTTCGAACCGCAGATGTTGAGCACGCTGCCGAGCCTGCACTGGGGCGCGGCGCAGCAGAAGTATCAATGGGAGCTGTTTCAGGGGGAGGACATGGCGCGCAAGCTGGTGATCGCGCACACGCCGCGCATGGTCACCGATGATCTGTTCGCGCTGCGGCATTTCGTGGTCGCGGGGGTGGGCATCGCGCACTTGCCGCGGGTGGCGGTGCGCGAGGACCTGGCCCAGGGGCGCCTGGTGGAGATGTTGCCGGCGTGGCAGCCGCGCTGCGGGATCGTCCATGCGATCTTCCCGTCGCGGCGCGGGCTGCTGCCTTCGGTGCGCTCGCTGATCGACCATCTGGCCGATGAGTTTGCGGTCAGCGATATGGCTTGAGCGTCAGAACGCGAAGCAGGAGCAGCCCAGCGCTCCCCAGAAGCCCTGATAGTCGCTCACCGGCACGCTCGAATGCCGAGCCTTCTCATGGCTGTGCGCATGCACCCCGCACGGCCCGACGCACTGGTGTACCGCCGCAGCCAGCGGCGCACCGGCCCGCCAGTGGCCCGGCACCTTGGCCACCGGCGACCACTCGGGCACCACCGGAATCTGCGCCGGGCCGAGCTTGTCGAACTCCGCCGCGCCGTACACCACCTTGCCATCCACCACCGTCAGCACCGACTCGATGCTCTTGATCGCCTCTTCCTCGACGCTGAAGAAGTCCAGCGACAGCGCCGCCAGGTCAGCCAACTGCCCGACCTTGATCTGCCCCTTCTTGCCCTGCTCGCTGGAGAACCAGGCACTGCCATGGGTGAACAGCTCGAGCGCCGTGGCGCGACTCAGGCCTTCCGGGTACAGCTCCAGGCCGCCGACGGTCTTGCCGCTGACCATCCAGTACAGCGAGGTCCAGGGGTTGTAGCTCGACACCCGGGTGGCATCGGTGCCAGCACCCACTGGCACGCCCTCGGCGAGCATGCGCTGGATCGGCGGGGTTTTCTCTGCAGCCTTGGCGCCGTAGCGGTCGACGAAATACTCACCCTGGAAGGCCATGCGGTCCTGGATGGCAATCCCGCCATTCAACGCCCGCACCCGCTCGATGTTCTTCGGCGAGATGGTTTCGGCGTGGTCGAAGAACCACGGCAGGTTGTTGAACGGGATATCGCGGTTGACCTTCTCGAACACATCGAGCATGCGCGAGATGGACTCGTCGTAGGTGGCATGCAGACGGAACGGCCAGCGCTGCTCGACCAGGTGACGGATCACCGGTTCGAGTTCCTCTTCCATGGTCTGCGGCAGGTCCGGACGCGGCTCGAGGAAGTCCTCGAAGTCGGCGGCGGAGAACACCAGCATCTCGCCAGCACCGTTATGGCGCAGGAAGTCGGTGCCGCTGTGGACCTTGACGCTTGAAGTCCACTTCTTGAAGTCGTCCAGTTCTTCCTTGGGTTTCTGGGTGAACAGGTTGTAGGCGATGCGCACGGTCAGTTGGTCGTTGTCGGCCAGCTGCTGGATCACCGAATAGTCATCCGGGAAATTCTGGTAGCCGCCACCGGCATCAATGGCGCTGGTCAGCCCGAGACGGTTGAGCTCACGCATGAACTGGCGGGTCGAGTTGACCTGGTACTCCAGCGGCAACTTCGGCCCCTTGGCCAGGGTGGCGTAGAGGATGGTCGCGTTGGGGCGGGCGATGAGCATGCCGGTCGGGTTGCCGAACTTGTCACGCTGGATTTCGCCACCGGGCGGATTGGGCGTGTCCTTGGTATAGCCGACGGCACGCAATGCGGCGCGGTTGAGCAGCGCCCGGTCATACAAGTGCAGGATGAACACCGGCGTGTCAGGCGCTGCCTGGTTGATTTCTTCGAGGGTGGGCATGCGCTTTTCGGCGAACTGGAATTCGTTCCAGCCACCCACCACCCGTACCCATTGCGGCGTGGGTGTGCGCAAGGCCTGCTCCTTGAGCATGCGCAGGGCGTCGGCCAACGATGGCACGCCTTCCCAGCGCAGCTCGAGGTTGTAGTTCAGGCCGCCGCGGATCAGGTGCAGGTGCGAGTCGTTCAGGCCGGGGATCACCGTGCGCTGCTTCAAGTCGATGATCTGCGTGCTGTTGCCCTTGTGGGCCATGGCCTCGGCATCGCTGCCCACGGCGACGAAGCGCCCGTCCTTGATGGCCACGGCGGTAGCTGTGGGGTTTTCACGGTCGACGGTGTGCAGCTTGCCGTTGAACAGAATGAGGTCTGCGGTCATGGGATCTCCTGAAATGTCGGCATGGGCGGAATCGGTGAAGGGCAGTGCGGACCAGAGCGCGCCGGCCGCACCGAGCAGGGTGCTGTTGGCGAGGAAACGGCGGCGGCTCTTGTCGGTGGGATCCTGGTTCATGGTGCTCTCCGTCCGGTGGGGTGATCGGCAGGCGATTGAACGCTAGCAGTGGATCGTCAGGCGTGCGCTCAACGGCGCAGCCATCCGGCGCAGCGGCGCGTCACCCACGGCATGATGAAGAACACCACCGGGAGGATGACGCACAGGTTGACCAGCAAGTTGCTGGCCAACGGCCCGCCCAGCGGCGGCACCTTTGCGAACAGCGGCGCCAGCAACTGGGGCACCAGCAGGGTCATCGGGCAGATCACCAGATAAGTGAGCACCGCCTGCTTCCAGCGCGCAGGCTGTGTGGCTGGCGTGCTGGACGGGGTGAACCAGAACTCCGGATCGTCGTGGATACGGGTCTGGTCACCCTCTTCCAGCAGCGGCAGCACTTCGGCGACCAGGCGCTGGCGCTCCGGTGAATCGACCCAGGCACGCAGTTGCCCTGCATCGGCAAAACGCACCACGGTGGTGAACTGGCCGCCATTGTCATCCGGACGAATCACGTTCACGTCCAGATGACCAGGCTGGCGGCGGGCAACACCGACGGTACGACGCAACCAGGTCTCGTAGTGCGCCAGGGCATCGGCCCGGACTTTGTGCTGGATCACCAGGGTGACCACGCTGCTGTTGTTCATCGCTGAATACCTGAGCAAAATTTGACCAGGCGCCGTGGGTGGCGCCTGGCGGGGTGGGTCACTTGCCAGCGGTGAGAGCGTTGTAGCTGGTGATCAGGTTGCGGTAGTCCGGGATGTGGTTGGAGCACAGCGCGGCCAGGCCTTCGACATCGTTGCGCCAATCGCGGTGCAGCTCGCAGGCCACGCCGAACCAGGTCATCAGTTGCGCACCGGCAGCTTCCATGCGGCGCCAGGCGGCATCGCGGGTCATCTCGTTGAAGGTGCCGGAGGCATCGGCCACCACGAACACTTCGAAGTCTTCGGCCAGGGCCGACAGCGCCGGGAAGGCCACGCACACTTCAGTTACCACACCGGCGATGATCAGCTGTTTCTTGCCAGTGGCCTTCACTGCCTTGACGAAGTCTTCGTTGTCCCAGGCGTTGATCTGGCCAGGGCGGGCGATGTAGGGCGCGTCCGGGAACAGGGCCTTGAGCTCTGGCACCAGCGGGCCGTTGGGGCCTTGCTCGAAGCTGGTGGTGAGGATGGTCGGCAGGTTGAAGAACTTGGCCAGGTCGGCCAGGGCCAGCACGTTGTTCTTGAACTTGTCCGGCTCGATGTCGCGGACCAGCGACAGCAGGCCTGCCTGGTGGTCCACCAGCAATACGGCGGCGTCGTCTTTGTTCAGGCGGTTGTAGGTGAATTGGCTCATGGTCGTGCTCCTTCGGGTGGGTTGGGTTGTTGTCTCGACTGCATGGGCACAGATTAAAAACATCGCGTTTCTGGCGGTAGATAGTGAAAAACGGCCTTAGCGTTCTTTTTTTGGAACGATGAAACGGATGTCGCCCTTTTCACAGGTAAACCCACACCCACAGATGCCCCATTGCCTGGGCAACCAACCTGCTCTTTACTACC
The DNA here is from genome assembly GCF_014268955.1 of Pseudomonas sp. RW3S2. Classification (NCBI taxonomy): domain Bacteria; kingdom Pseudomonadati; phylum Pseudomonadota; class Gammaproteobacteria; order Pseudomonadales; family Pseudomonadaceae; genus Pseudomonas; species Pseudomonas sp. RW3S2. The sequence continues at coordinate 8,188 of NZ_JABWRM010000010.1, forward strand.
CCTCAGCCCTCCCCTAGCCCCGAGACCACCATGCTGGCCTTCATCCAGTCCTACCCCCTGCTGCTGGGAACCTGCCTGATCTTCCTCGACCTGCTGCTCTGGCAACTGATCCCGCTGGAGCGCCGCGCCTGGCGTATCGTCACGCGCCTGGGCATCTTCGTGATCTTCAGCGCCGTCCTGCTGGCCGCCGGCATGAGCCCGCTGCAACCGCCGCCATGGGCGGACGATGTCGCGCGCAACCTGATCGCCACGGTGCTGACCATCGGCTGGTGGCTGTTCGGAGCGCGCACGGTGACGGTGGTGTTCGGCCTGCTGATGATCGCCCGCGGCAGTCACGGCGGGCGCCTGCTGCAGGATGTCGTGGGCGCGCTGATCTTTCTTGCCGCAGCCGTGGCGGCGGCGGCCTATGTCCTGCAACTGCCGGTCAAAGGGCTGCTGGCGACCTCCGGAGTGATGGCCATCGTCATCGGCCTGGCGCTGCAGAGCACCCTGGCCGACGTGTTCTCCGGCATCGTGCTCAACACCACGCGGCCCTACCAGATCGGCGACTCGATCTCCATCGACGGCACCGAGGGCAAGGTGGTGGATATCGACTGGCGCGCCACGCGGCTGATCACCGGCAGCGGCAGCCTGGCGGTGATTCCCAACTCGGTGGCGGCCAAGGCGCGCCTGCTCAACCACAGCCGGCCAGCCGACCGCCACGGGGTTTCGATCAGTGTGGTGGTACCCGCCAGAATCCGCCCCAAGCGGGTGTTCGACGCGCTGGAGAAGGCCCTGCAAGGCACCAGCGCCCTGCTGCCGTCACCCGCAGCGAAAGTGTCGGTGAAAGCCTCGACGCTGGAGTCGGTGGAATACGAGGCCAGCGGTTTCATCGCCGACGCGGCGCAAAAGACCGACGTACGCAACCTGCTGTTCGACCTCGCCCACCGCCATCTCGAGGCCAGCGGTGTGATGTGGAACCTCGACCTGGCCGTCGCCCCGCGTAGCCGACAGCGTGAGCTGCTCGACGAAGTGCGGGTGTTCCGTTCGCTGAGCAGCGAGGAACGCGATGCCCTCAGCCAGCGCATGATGGCGGTGGAGTATCTGGCCGACCAGGTGATCCTGGATGTCGGCCAACAGTCCGATCACTTGCTGGTGATCGGCAGCGGCGTGGTCCAGGCCTCGATCCGCAATGGCGACAAGCGCGTGGAGGCCGGGCGCATGGGGCCGGGGGAAGTGCTGGGGATCGAGGGCATCATGGACGAGAACAGTTCGTTCGCCGAGTTCCGCACCCTGACTGGCTGCCTGCTGTACCGGATCGACAAGGAGCAGGTGCGCAGTTGCCTGGCCGAGCGCGGCGACGTGGTGCAGGCGTTGAACAAGCTGCAGCGGTTCAGGCTGCAGAGCCGGGAGTCGCTGCTGATGCAGAAGCCGGCAGCGGTGAAGAAGGGCGGCTTTCTGAGTTGGCTGCACAAATAAGCGGGCCCCTTCGCGGGTTTATCCGCGAAGGGGCCAGTGCAATCACAGCACCACGCGCAGGCACTGCCCTGCGTGATACAGCGAGAAGCCCGACTCGTAGAATGCCGTGCGCAACGAAGGCGCACTCACCGGCTTCATCGGTGAGAACGGGATCGGCAGGCGGTCCGGATCATCCTTGAGCAGAAACTGCGCAAGAGCCCGGCCAATCACGGTGCCCGTGGTATTGCCACGGCCGTTGTAGCCTGTCACCGCTACCACTCCCGACGCCGGTTCGAACAGACGCATCAGGTGGTCGGGGGTAAAGTCGATGCAGCCGGTCCAGTGCATTTCCCACTCGACCTTGCCCAACTCAGGGAAGTAATGGCTCTGGATGCGATCGGCCCAACTGCGCACGAACCACGCCGGCTTGTTGTCGACCCGGCCCAGGCTGCCGAGCAGCAGGCGACCCTGATCATCACGGCGGATACTGCTGAGCACGGTGCGGGTATCCCACGAGCCCTGGCCATGGGGCAGGATCCTGTCGGCCACCGCACCCTGCAGCGGCTTGGAGGCGATCTGATAGTAGTAGCCGCGGAAGAAGTGCTTCTGCAGGTGGCTCCAGTCGCCTTCGGTGTAGGCGCCCGTGGAAATCACCACCTTGTCGGCGCGCACGCTGCCACGGTTGGTGGCGACTCGCCAGCCGTCGCCATCACGCGTCAGGCCTTCGACAGGCGACTGCTGGAACAGCTTGCCACCCAGACGCTGCACCGCTGCGGCCAGGCCTTGGGTGTAGCCCATGGGGTTGATGGTGCCGGCGCGGCGGTCGAGCAGCGCGGCGGAAATCTTGTCGGTACCGCAGTATTCCTGGCATTCGGCACCCCGCAGCAGCTCCACGTCGGCACCCCGGCGTCGCCATTGTTCATGGCGTGCCTCGAGGTCGGCGAGGCCCGTGGCGTTGTGCGCCATGTGCAGGTTGCCTTTGTGCTGGGCCTGGCAGTCGATGCCCAGGCGTTCGATCATGGCGAAGACTTCCCCGGGCGCCTCGCCAAGCACCTTGTTCAGGCGCCCGCCCTGCTCCAGCCCCAGGGTCGCCTCGACATCGTCGGGACGGATCCAGGTCCCGGCGTTGACCAGCCCGACATTGCGCCCGGAGCCGCCATGTCCAACCTTCCAGGCCTCCAGCAGGATGACCGACTTGCCCTGTTCGAGCAGGTGGATCGCAGCCGACAGCCCGGTGATTCCTGCGCCGATCACGCAGACATCGGCCGTGTGCTCACCGGCCAGCGCCTGTGAAGCGACGGTCGGTCGGGTGATCGATTCCCACAGACATTCTTGACGCAGTTCGGACATGGCCCGGCTCCAGCAATATTGTTCTTGTTGCGGTTAGGTCGGCGTACCGCCCAATCGCGGGAAAAGCCCGCTCCTACAGGGATCCCCATCGCCTGCGCGATCCCTGTAGGAGCGGCGGTTCGGCGCCCCGACTTGTCCCGCGAACCGGGGGCCAAAGCCCCCGGCCATTCACCTCAGTCGAACACGATGCCCTGCGCCAGCGGCAGCTCACGCGAGTAGTTCACGGTATTGGTCTGACGGCGCATGTAGCCCTTCCACGCATCCGAACCGGACTCACGGCCACCACCCGTCTCTTTCTCGCCACCGAACGCGCCGCCGATTTCCGCGCCGCTGGTGCCGATGTTGACGTTGGCGATACCGCAATCACTGCCCGAGGCGCTCTGGAAGCGCTCGGCCTCGCGGATGTCGGTGGTGAAGATGCACGACGACAGGCCCTGTGGCACTTCGTTGTTCAGGCGCAGGGCCTCTTCGAAGTCATCGTAGGCCAGCACGTAGAGAATCGGCGCGAAGGTTTCGTGGCGCACCACCTCGCTCTGCGCCGGCATCTCGGCGATGGCGGGCGATACGTAGTAGGCATTGGGGTACTGGTCGGCCAATTGGCGCTCGCCACCGAAGACCTGCCCACCCTCGTCGCGCGCCTTGGCCAGCGCGCCCTGCATGGCGTCGAACGACAGCTTGTCGATCAGCGGGCCGACCAGGTTGTCTTTGCGCGGGTCGCCGATGCGCACCTTGCCGTAGGCGGCTTTGACACGGGCGACCACTTCGTCCTTGATCGAGCGGTGGACGATCAGCCGGCGCAGCGTGGTGCAGCGTTGGCCAGCGGTGCCCACGGCCGAGAACAGGATGCCGCGCACGGCCAGGTCGAGGTCGGCGCTCGGGGCGAGGATCATGGCGTTGTTGCCGCCCAGTTCGAGGATGCTGCGACCGAAGCGCGCCGCAACCCGCGGGCCCACTTCACGGCCCATGCGGGTGCTGCCGGTAGCGCTGACCAGCGGTACACGCGGGTCATCGACCAGGGCTTCACCGGCTTCACGCCCGCCGATCACCAGTTGGCTGAGGCCCTGCGGCGCCTCACCAAAGGCTTTCAGGGCCTTCTCGAACAGCGCCTGGCAGGCCAGTGCGGTCAGCGGGGTCTTTTCCGACGGTTTCCACGCCACCGAGTTGCCGGCTACCAGCGCCAGCGTGGTGTTCCATGCCCATACCGCAACCGGGAAGTTGAAGGCACTGATCACCCCGACCACGCCCAGCGGATGCCAGGATTCACGCATGTGGTGGCCCGGACGTTCGGAGGCGATGGTCAGGCCGTAGAGTTGACGCGACAGGCCGACGGCGAAGTCGCAGATGTCGATCATCTCCTGCACTTCGCCCAGGCCTTCCTGGGTGATCTTGCCGGCTTCGATGGACACCAGCTCGCCAAGGTCAGCCTTGTGCGCACGCAGCACTTCACCAAACAGACGCACCAGCTCGCCGCGACGCGGGGCCGGCACGTTGCGCCAGGCTTCGAAGGCTGCTTGCGCCTGGTCGATGCGGGCGATGGTCTCGGCCTTGCCGAGCAATTTCACCGAGGCGATCTGGCTGCCGTCGATCGGCGTGTGAACAGGGTAGTCGCCCTGGGTGTAATCCGCGGCGGCGACGCCGAGGCGCTCGAGCAATGCAGCAACCATTGTGCTTCTCCTACATCGGGTGAAGGGTTGAAAAGGTGATGGGGATCAGTATTAATCCGATTACATTGCTGCAACAAACGACCTTTATTCCTCTTATCATTCCCCTGCGGAATGGTATCGCAGCCCTAGAGAGTGCCATGTCCAAACGCCTGGTTCCGTCGATGACAGCCTTGCAGTGCTTCGAGGCCGCCGCCCGTCACCTGAACTTCACCCGCGCCGCCGAAGAGCTGCACCTGACCCAGAGCGCCGTCAGCAAGCAGGTGGCACAGCTCGAAGAGATGCTGCGTCACCACCTGTTCCTGCGCATCCGACGGCGCCTGCAGCTCACGCCGGCGGGTGCGCTGTACCTGGCCGAGGTCAACAAGATCCTCACCCAGGTGGACATGTCCAGCCGCTATGTCCTCACCTATGGCGAACAGACCGAAGTATTGAAAGTAGCCACTCAACCGAGTTTTGGCGTGCGCTGGTTGATTCCTCGGCTCAAGGGCTTTGGCAAACGCCACCCCAACATCCACCTGGACATCCGCAACGAGATGGAGCCCTTCGCCCTGCTGCAGGGCTCGGCCGACGTGGTGTTCTTTTTCGGCCAGGGCACCTGGCCGGGTGCGACCTGCGTGGAACTGTTCGGCGAAGAGGTGGTGCCGGTGTGCGCCCCGGAGCTGCTGGGCGGACAAGAGCTGGACGGCCCCGGTGCGGTGGCCAGGCAGGTGCTGCTGCAAAGCACCTCGCGGCCGGAGGCCTGGCATGAATGGTTCCTGGAACAGGGGCTGCACACCGACAACAGCTACCATGGTCCGCGCTTCGATACCTTCTACATGGCGCTCAGCGCCGCACAGTCCGGCTGCGGCGTGGCCCTGGTGCCGCGCTATCTGGCGGCCAAGGAATTGGCCGAAGGCAGCCTGGTAGTGGCCTGGAACCATGCGATGCCGAGCAATGGCAAGCACTACCTGGCGTTCGCCGAACATGCGGCGGAGGTGCCGAAGGTGCGGGCGTTGGTGGAATGGATTCGCGCGCAGTTGCCGGGGTGATGCGATAGGGCCGGCAAATTCAATAGCAAAAGGAATGACCCTCACACTTTTTTTCGCTTGTGGACAAAGTCCATTCCCCGCTTTCATGTAAGGGTATCTACTGACCTTCAGGAAGCTAGCGATGCCCGCCCACGATTTCGTCAGCCCCGACAGCATCCGCGCGCAGTTCTCTGCCGCCATGTCGCTCATGTACAAACAGGAAGTGCCGCTCTACGGCACGCTGCTGGAGCTGGTGAGCGAAATCAACCAGCAGGTCATGGCCCAGCAGCCTGAAGTCGCCCAGGCCCTGCGCTGGACCGGTGAAGTCGAACGCCTGGATCAGGAGCGCCATGGCGCGATCCGTGTCGGCACCGCCGAAGAGCTGGCGACCATCGCCCGCCTGTTCGCCGTCATGGGCATGGAGCCGGTTGGCTACTACGACCTGAGCTCGGCTGGGGTTCCGGTGCACTCCACCGCCTTTCGCGCGGTGCACGAACAGGCGCTGCACATCAGCCCGTTCCGCGTGTTCACCTCGCTGCTGCGCCTGGAGCTGATCGATAACCCGCCCCTGCGCGCATTGGCCCAGGACATCCTGGCCAAGCGCCAGATCTTCACCCCGCGCGTGCAGGAGCTGATCGCTCAGTGCGAACGCGACGGCGGCCTGAGCGCGGCCGATGCCGAAACCTTCGTACAGGAGGCGCTGCACACCTTCCGCTGGCACCAGCAGGCCACGGTCACCGCCGAACAGTACCAGCAACTGCACGACCAGCACCGCCTGATCGCCGATGTGGTGGCCTTCAAGGGCCCGCATATCAATCACCTGACCCCACGCACCCTGGACATCGATGCAATCCAGGTCGGCATGCCGGCCAAGGGCATTCCGCCCAAAGCCGTGGTCGAAGGCCCACCCACCCGGCGCCACCCGATACTGCTGCGTCAGACCAGCTTCAAGGCATTGCAGGAAAAGGTCGCGTTCAGCGATGCCCAGGGCAGCCACACCGCGCGCTTCGGCGAAATCGAGCAACGGGGTGCGGCGCTGACCCCCAAAGGCCGTGCGCTCTACGACCGCCTGCTCGACGCTACCCGGGCCGCCCTCAACGGGGTGCCGGCCGAAACCAATGCCGAGCACTACAAGACGCTGCTGGCGCAGCACTTTGCCGAATTCCCGGATGATCTGACGCAGATGCGCGAGCAGGGGCTGGCCTACTTCCGTTACTTCGCCACCGAAAAAGGCCTGGCCGAGCGAGATCGCCAGGATCGACCGTCCACGCTACAAGGCCTGATCGACGCTGGCCATGTGCATTTCGAGGCGCTGGTGTACGAGGACTTCCTGCCGGTCAGTGCCGCAGGGATCTTCCAGTCGAACCTTGGCGACGATGCCCAGGCTGACTATGGCAGCAATGCCAACCGCGATGCCTTCGAGGCAGCGCTGGGCCTCAAGGTGCAGGACGAACTGGCGCTGTACGCCCAGAGCGAACGACGTTCGCTGCAAGCCTGTGCACAGGCCTTGGGCGTTGCGCTGAACTAAGGCCATCGGGGCTGCCAGGCAGCCCCTTCGTGCGGCCTCGGCCGCACACCATCACTCGCCGATGGCAGCCTTGTAGCCCGCCGCGTCCAGCAGTTTGTCCAGCTCGGCCTTGTCGCTTGGCTTGAGCTTGAAGATCCACGATTCGTAGGGCGCTTCATTGAGCAGCTCAGGGCTTTCGGCCAGCTCCTCGTTGACGGCGATGACTTCGCCGCCGACCGGGGCGTAGATGTCGGATGCGGCCTTGACCGACTCGACCACCCCCGCAGCGTCGCCCGCGGCGAACACCTTGCCGACTTCGGCCAGTTCGACGAACACCACATCACCCAGAGCTTCCTGGGCGTGATCGCTGATACCCACGGTCACGGTGCCGTCGGCTTCCAGGCGCGCCCATTCATGACTTTCAGCAAAACGCAGGTCGGCGGGGATATTGCTCATGTGTCGTATTCCTCGGTTGGCTCAGCGGTCTACCGCCGGTAATTGAGTGTTCAGATCAGGGTCTTGCCGTGGCGCACGAAGGTCGGTTTGACCACCCGCACCGGATACCACTTGCCGCGAATCTCTACTTCGGCGCGGTCGCCAGTGGCGATGGGCACGCGCGCCAAGGCAATGGACTTGCTTAGCGTAGGGGAGAAACTACCACTGGTGATCTCTCCTTCGCCAATACCGGCAACACGAACTATCTGGTGGGCACGCAGAACGCCGCGCTCCTCCAGTACCAGGCCGACCAGTTTGTCCTGCACACCACGCTCGATTTCCGCCAGCAGGCCGCTGCGGCCGATGAAATCGCGCTCGGCTGGCTCCCAGGCGATGCTCCAACCCAGGTTGGAGGTCAGCGGTGTGTGGGCTTCGTCGATATCCTGGCCGTACAGGTTCATGCCGGCTTCCAGGCGCAGCGTGTCACGAGCGCCAAGGCCGCTGGGGGCAATGCCGGCGCCGACCAGATCGTAGAAGAACGTTGCGGCCTGATCGCCTGGCAAGATGATTTCCAACCCGTCTTCGCCAGTGTAGCCGGTGCGGGCAATGAACCAGTCGCCTTCGCCGACGCCCTCGAACGGGCGCAGCTCGCGAATCAGCGCGGCACGCGCAGCACTGAGCAGTGCGGCGACCTTCTCGCGGGCCTGGGGCCCTTGGATGGCGAGGATCGCAAGATCGGGGCGTACCTCGATACCGACGGCAAAGCCTTCGCTCTGCGCGTTCAACCAGGCCAGTACCTTGTCGCGGGTGGCAGCATTGGCCACCAGTCGATAGCCGTCTTCGGTGCGGTAGGCGATCAGGTCGTCGATGACCTTGCCCTGCTCATTGAGCAACGGGCTGTAGAGGGCTTTTCCGGGGCTTTCGAGGCGGGCCACGTCGTTGGCCAGCAGGCGCCGTAGCCAGGGGGTGGCGTCGGCACCGTCGATGTCGATGACTGTCATGTGGGAAACGTCGAAGACGCCGCAATCACTGCGGACCTGATGATGTTCTTCGACCTGAGAGCCGTAATGCAGGGGCATGTCCCAACCGCCGAAATCGACCGTCTTGGCGCCAAGCGCCAGGTGCAGGTCGTACAGGGGCGTGCGCTGTCCCATGGGTTTCTCCTTCCGGGCGTGGCGAAGCAGAGGCGGTCGGCGCTGTTGAATCAGCACCTGATCTTGTAGGACCCACCTCTACGAATGCCGCGCATTGTAGCCGCAAGGGCGGGGGCTGGCACCCTCAGTGAGGATGCCCAGGGCGATAGGCGGAGCGACGGATCAGGCCGATGACCGGCAAAAGCCCTACCAGCACCAGGGTCAGGGCCGGCAGCGAGGCGCGCGCCCATTCGCCCTCGCTGGTCATCTCGAACACCCGCACGGCCAGGGTGTCCCAGCCGAACGGCCGCATCAAAAGGGTGGCCGGCATCTCTTTCAGCACATCGACAAACACCAGTAACGCGGCACTGAGCGCACCCGGGACCAGCAGCGGTAGATACACCTTGAAAAACAATCTCGGCCCGGCCACGCCGAGGCTGCGAGAAGCCTCCGGCAGCGACGGGCGGATCCGCTCCAGACTGCTTTCCAGCGGCCCGTAGGCCACCGCGATGAAGCGCACCAGATAAGCCAGTAACAGCGCAGCCACACTGCCCAGCAACAGCGGCTTGCCGGCCCCGCCCAGCCAGGTGGAAAGCGGGATCACCAGTTGATTGTCCAGATAGCTGAACGCCAGCATGATCGATACCGCGAGCACCGAACCAGGCAAGGCGTAGCCCAGGTTGGCCAAGCCGACGCCGGCACGAATCGATGGCGTGGGCGCCTGACGCCGGGCGAAGGCCAGCAACAGTGCCACGCTGACGGTGATCAACGCCGCCATCGCGCCCAGGTACAGGGTGTGCAGGATCAATGCGCCATAGCGTTCGTCCAGGTCATGTCGGCCACGCTGCCAGAACCACGCCAGCAACTGCAGCAGCGGGATGACGAAGGCGCAGGCGAACACCAGCAGGCACCAGCCACTGGCCGCCAGCGCCTTGAGCCCGCGCAGATGATAGAGCGCCTGCCCGCGCGGGCGCTCGTTGCCGCTGCGGCTGGCGCCACGGGCGCGGCGTTCGCCATAGAGCACCAGCATCACGACCAGCAACAACAGGCTGGCCAGTTGCGCCGCACCGGACAGGCTGAAGAATCCATACCAGGTCTTGTAGATGGCAGTGGTGAAGGTATCGAAGTTGAACACCGATACCGCACCAAAGTCCGCCAGCGTTTCCATCAACGCCAGGGCGATGCCCGCGCCGATGGCCGGCCGCGCCATCGGCAGCGCCACCCGCCAGAACGCCTGTAGCGGCGACAGCCCCAGCACCCTCGCGGCCTCCATCAAGCCCTTGCCCTGGGCCAGGAAGGCGGTGCGCGCCAGCAGGTAGACATAGGGATAGAACACCAGCACCAGCACGATGATGACCCCACCGGTCGAACGTACCCGGGGCAGGCGCATCGGCCCGAACACCTCGCGCAAGGCACTCTGCACCGGGCCGGAGAAGTCCAGCAGGCCGACGAAGACGAAGGCCAGTACATAGGCGGGAATGGCAAAGGGCAGCATCAGTGCCCAGTCGAGCCAGCGCCGGCCGGGAAACTCACAGAGACTGGTGAGCCAGGCCAGGCTGACCCCCAGCACGGTGACGCCGACACCCACGCCCAGCACCAGGGTCAGGGTGTTGCCCAGCAGGCGGCTCATCTGGGTGTCGAGCAGGTGCGACCAGATCTGCGTGTCGATCGACTGCCACGACAGCACCAGTACGCTCAGGGGCAGGAGCACCAGGGCGGCGACAAGGCTGACCGGAAGGTACCAGCGGCGTTGGGGGGAGTGGGGCAAGACAGGTATCTCGGTTGCAGGTTGCGACCGCTGTGCGGTCGTTCGCGGCCAAAGCCACTCTCAACGTCTGGGAGTGACTTCAACTGCGAAGGGGCCTTGAACGGCCCCGAAAGGATAAGCGCTGAAACTCAGTTCCAGCCAGCCCGATCCATCAGGCGAATGGCTTCGGCCTGGCGCTTGCCCGCCACTTCCACCGGCAGGCTGTCGGCCTTGAAGCTGCCCCAGGCCGCGACTTCATCCGACGGCTTGACCTTGGGGTTGGCCGGGAACTCCTGGTTGATGTCGGCGAACAGTTTCTGCGCTTCCTCGCCCGTCATCCACTCGACCAGTTTCTTCGCCGCTTCCGGGTGCGGGGCATGCTTGGTCAGGCCGATGCCCGAGAGGTTGACGTGCACGCCACGGTCGCCCTGGTTGGGCCAGAAGATCTTCACCGGCAGATTCGGGTCGGCCTTGTGCAGGCGCCCGTAGTAGTAGGTGTTGACCACACCCACGTCGCATTGCCCTGCGGCAACGGCCTGAATCACGGCGTTGTCGTCGGAGAACACGTCGGTGGACAGGTTGCTGACCCAGCCCTTGACCAGCTTCTCGGTCTCGGCCTCGCCGTGGGTCTCGATCAGGGTGGCGGTCAGCGACTGGTTGTAGACCTTCTTTGCGGTGCGCAGGCACAGGCGGCCTTCCCACTGCTTGTCGGCCAGGGCTTCGTAGGTGCTCAGCTCCGAGGGCTTGACCCGCTCGGTGGAGTAGATGATGGTCCGCGCACGCAGGCTCAGGCCGGTCCAGTCGTGGGACGAAGCGCGGTACTGCGGCGGAATGTTCTTGTCGATGATGTCCGACTTGATCGGCTGCAGAATGCCCATCTGCTCGGCCTGCCAGAGGTTGCCGGCATCCACGGTGAGCAGCAGGTCGGCGACGCCGTTCTGGCCCTCGGCCTTGATGCGCTGCATCAGCGGCGCTTCCTTGTCGGTGATGAACTTGATCTTCACCCCGGTCTTGGCGGTGTAGGCATCGAATACCGGCTTGATCAGCTCGTCGATGCGCGAGGAGTACACCACCACTTCATCATCCGCCGCCTGGACGGAACCGGCAAACAAGGTCAGGGCCAGGGCGGCCAGTAGGGGCTTGCGGGGCGACATGGTGGATGCTCCTCGGGGTTAGAGAGGTGCAAATGGTAGTGAATCCCATTTTCCCACTCACCCTTGGAGCCGTTACCGGATGTTGCAAAGCAATCGCGGGGCAAGCCCGCCCCTCTAGGACCACCCCGCTCTTCAGGCAGGTGATGTACCTGCAGGAGCGGGCTTGCCCCGCGATAGGGCCCTCAAGCCTTGGCCAGGTCTGGCAGGTCGCCGCTCAACCCCAAGGCCTGGCGCACGAACACCGCCTTGGCCTCAGGGATCCCTTCCACCAGCTTCAACCCGGTATTGCGCAGCCAGCGCAGCGGCAGCGGGTTGGCCTGGAACAGGCGCTCGAAGCCCTCCATCGCCGCCATCAGGGCAAGGTTGTGCGGCATGCGTCGGCGCTCGTAGCGACTCAACACCCTCACATCGGCCAGACGCTCGCCACGCTCGCACGCGTGCACCAGTTCCTCGGCCAGCACTGCCGCATCGAGAAAGCCCAGGTTGACGCCCTGCCCCGCCAGGGGATGAATGGTGTGGGCCGCATCGCCGATCAGCACCAGGCCTTCTTCCACATAGCGCTTGGCATGACGCTGGCGCAGCGGCACGCAGACGCGGCGGTCGGCATGCAGCACTTGGCCCAGGCGGCCTTCGAAGGCGCGCTCCAGTGCCTGGCAGAACGCCGCATCATCCAGCGCCATGGCCTGCTCGGCCTGCTCCGGCGTGGTGGACCAGACGATCGAACACCAGTGCTGGCCGTCATCGCGCGACAACGGCAGAAAGGCCAGCGGACCTTCGTCGGTGAAGCGCTGCCAGGCCGTGGCGCGGTGCGCCTCGCTGCAGCGCACGCTGGTGACGATGGCGTGGTGCAGGTAATCCCACTCGCGCGTCTCGCAGCCCGCCAGGCGCCGCACCGCCGAATTGGCGCCATCGGCAGCGACCACCAGCGGCGCACGCAAGCGACGGCCATCGGACAGGGTCACCAGCCACTCATCGCCAGAGCGGCGCAGCTGTTCCAGCCGCGCATTGGGCAGCAGCCCGACGTCACTGTCGTGCAGACGGTCCAGCAGGCCGTCCTGCACCACACGGTTCTCGACGATGTGGCCGAGCACCTGAGCATGCACACTGGCGGCTGAAAAATGAATCTGACCGGTGCCGCTACCGTCCCAGACCTGCATGTCCGAATAGGGCGTCACGCGGCGCCCGGCAATGCCCTCCCAGGCGCCAAGACGCTCGAGAATGCGCTGGCTGGCGGCCGACAGGGCACTGACCCGCGGCTCGAAGGGCGCGGCGTCATCGAAAGGCTTGACCGACAGCGGCCCGCCATCGAGCAGCAGCACCTCCAGGCCACTGTGGCGCAACGCCAGGGCCAGGGCGCTGCCGACCATACCGGCACCGACAATCAACAGATCCGCGCGCATGTCCATGCCTTACGCCTGCCTCGCTTGCGGCTTGAGCCGCACGTATAGGGTTTTGTCGACCCGCGCCACCAGCTCGCCGGCGCCGTCGCGGATATCGACCTGCAGACGCGGCAGGCACTTCTTGCCACCGGCCGTCTGCTGGCGGATGTCGTCCAGCAGTGCGTCGTCGATGTGGAATTCGGCGAACACCGGGCCCTTGCCCGGTGCGATGAAGTCGATGCTGGCGGCCTTGTCCCAGACGATGTACTCGCGGCCCAGCTGCTCGATCAGCAACAGCATGTAGAACGGATCGACCATCGAGTAGAGGCTGCCACCGAACTGGGTGCCGACGTAGTTGCGGTTCCAGCGGGTCAGGTTCATGCGCACCTTGACGCTGCGCATGTCGGGGCTGATGTGCTGCACGCGGATACCGGCCCCCAGGTAGGGCGGGTAGAAATTCAGCAACCAGCGCAGCATGCGGGCCCGGCGCGCGAGCTTGCGGGCGTCTTTCATGCGCGGCCTCGCGGGTCGGGGCGGGTTCCCAGGCCCATGGCCTGGCGGGCGAACCAGCTCTTTGCCGGCGGCAGCAGGTCCAGCCCCAGCAGGCCGAGGTTGCGCCCGGCGGCCAACAGCGGTTGGGCGCTGCCGAACAGGCGGGTGACCTGGTCGGAGAAGCCGATGGTCAGACTCTGGTCCAGGCGTTGGCGCTGGCGATAGCCCTGCAACGTTGCCAGGTCGCCCGGCTGCTGCGGGCCTGCGAGCAGGGCCTCGGCCAGCGCCTGCACGTCACGCAGCGACAGGTTGAAGCCCTGGCCTGCGATCGGATGCAGGCTGTGCGCCGCGTTGCCTAGCACCACCAGGTGCGGGCGTACCTGCTCCTCGGCTTCGACCAGCGCCAACGGGTAGAGATGCCGTGCGCCGACCTGGCGCAGAGCGCCGAGGCGGTAGCCGAACGCGTCCTGCAGTTCGCGCAGGAAGGCGCGCTCGTCGATATCGGCCAGACGCCGCGCGTCCATGCCCTGGCGGGTCCAGACCAGCGCGCAGCGGTTTTCCGGCAGTGGCAGCAAGGCCATCGGGCCTTGTTCGGTGAATCGTTCGAAGGCCTGGCCACGATGGGCCTCGCCTGGAGAGATGTTGGCGATCAGCGCGCTCTGGTCATAGGGCGTGCGGCGCACATGAATGCCCAACTGCTCGCGCAGGCCGGAGCGGCCGCCATCGGCGAGAATCGCCAGGTCGCACTCAAGGCTGGTGTCATCGTCGAGTTGCAGGCGATAACCGCCCTCGACGGGCTGCATGGCCCTGACTTCGGCCGGGCAGCGCCAGCTCACCACCTCGCTGTCCAGCCCCTGCCACAGGCACTGGCCGAGCCAGGCGTTCTCCACCACATAACCCAGCGCAGGCACACCTTCTTCCTGGGCATCCAGCCGGGTGGCGCCAAAGCGGCCGCGGTCAGACACCTGGATCTGCCGAATCGGCTCGGCGCGGCGCTCGATGCCCTGCCACAGGCCAAGCTGGTCGTAGATCTGCCGAGTGCCGAAGGACAGCGCCGAGGAACGTGCGTCGTAGCTGGGCTGGAAGCTGTCGCCGGGGGCGAACGGCTCGATCAGCAGGATCTTCCAGCCACGCACCTTGGCCCCGGCCTGCAGCGCCAGCGCGAGGCTGGCACCGACCAGGCCGCCGCCGATGATCGCCAGGTTGACCCGGCTCATGCCACGTCCTTGCGCGCGTCGAGCATCAGTGCCTCGATTTCGTCGACTGTCTTCGGCACACCCAAAGTGAGAATTTCACAGCCCTTTCTGGTGACCACCACGTCGTCCTCGATCCGCACCCCGATGCCGCGCCACTTCTTCGCCACACTCTGGTTGTCGGCGGCGATGTAGATACCTGGCTCGACGGTCAGCGCCATGCCCGGTTCGAGCACTCGCCACTGGCCGCCGACCTTGTACTCGCCCACATCGTGCACATCCATGCCCAGCCAGTGGCCGGCGCGGTGCATGTAGAACGCGCGGTAGGCTTCGCTGTCGATCAGCGCCTGCACCTCACCCTTGAGCAGCCCCAGCTCGACCAGCCCCTGGGTGATCACTCGCACCGTCGCCTCATGGGCGTGATTCCAGTGTTTGCCCGGGGCGATCTCGGCAAAAGCGGCTTCCTGGGCCTTGAGCACCAGTTCGTAGATCGCCTTCTGCTCGGGCGAGAACCGCCCGCTGACCGGGAAGGTGCGGGTGATGTCGCTGGCGTAGCAGTCGATCTCGCAACCGGCGTCGATCAGCACCAGGTCACCGTCCTTGAGCGGCGCATCGTTCTCCTGATAATGCAGGATGCAGCCGTTGCGCCCGGCGGCGACGATCGAGCCATAGGCCGGCATCTTCGCGCCACCCTTGCGGAACTCGTAGTCCAGTTCGGCCTCCAGGCTGTATTCGTGCAGACCGGCGCGGCAGGCCTGCATGGCCCGCACATGGGCGCGCGCGGAAATTGCCGCAGCCTCGCGCATTACCTTCACTTCCGCTGCCGACTTATACAGGCGCATGTCGTGCAGCAGATGATCCAGGGCAACGAACTCGTTCGGCGGTTGCGCACCGAGGCGCGCCTTGGAGCGGATCACATTGATCCAGTCCATCAGCCGGCGATCGAACTCGGGGTTGCTGCCCATGGCGCTGTAGACCCGCTCGCGACCTTCGATCAGGCCAGGGAGGATCTCGTCGATGTCGGTGATCGGGAAGGCATCGTCGGCGCCGAAGTCGCGTATCGCGCCCTCCTGGCCGGCACGCAGACCGTCCCAGAGCTCACGCTCGGGGTTGCGCTCGCGGCAGAACAGCACGTATTCGCCGTGCTCGCGGCCGGGGATCAGGGCGATCACCGCCTCGGGCTCCGGGAAGCCGCTCAGGTACTGGAAGTCGCTGTCCTGGCGATAGACGTGCTCGACGTCGCGGTTACGAATCGCGACCGCCGCCGCCGGCAGGATGGCGATGCTGTCGGGGACCATCTGCGCCATCAGCGCCTTGCGCCGACGGGCGTACTCCGCCTTGGGTATGTGGCTCATGGGCAAACGACCCCCGGGTCGATCAATGCAGCGATGGTTTTGGCGCCGGCGCGACAGGCGCGGCCAGCTCCGTGTACAGCAGCAGCGGTGCGACGCGCAGGTACTCCATGACTTCCATGTAGTCGCTCTCGCCGTCCTCGGACTCTTCCAGCGCTTCTTGCACCTGGGAGATGGCGACCAGGTCCTGGAGCACTTCCTTGGCATCGGTGGACAGGTCCTTGCCACCGGCGTTCAGGCCAAAACCGGTAATGAAGCCCTGGCACCATTGGCCCAGCGCCGTGGCGCGATCGCTCAGGGCGGCATCGTCGGTCGGCAGCAGCAGCACGATGGCGACGTCTTCGCCGGTCAGCTCGGCCTTGACCATCTCCTGCAGGCCGATCAGGGCGTTGCGGACAGTGTCACCGGGCTCGGTTTCAAGCAGTTGGGCGGCGTCGGCCAGCCAGGCATCGGCATCGAAGCCGGCACCGGCGCAACTGCGACCGATCAGCAGGCCGTGCAGCTCGGCAGGAGTGGCGGGATGGCCATTGCTGGAGAGCAGCATGGCGAAGGCGATGTAAGGCGATTGGGTATTGGGCATGGGCGGCTAGGCGCCAGACGGCGCATATGACTAGAATGAAGACCTTGTATCCTAGCACCGGCAGGCGCGCCAAGACCATCTGCGCTGGCCGTCGCGGCTCGGGCAGAGGCATGATCGCCAGGCGATCGACGAAGGAGCGGATCGAGTGCAACCCATGCAAGACAATGACCTGCAAGCGCTGATGAGCCGATTCGAGTTGCTGATCGAGCGCGTCGAGCAACTAAAACGGCAAAATGCACTCCTAGTAGCTCAGGAAAAATCCTGGCGCGAAGAGCGCGCCCACCTCATCGAAAAGAACGAGATCGCCCGGCACAAGATCGAGTCGATGATCTTGCGTCTGAAGGCCCTGGAGCAAGACTCATGAGTTCAAGCAATAGCGTCACCGTCCAGATTCTCGACAAGGAATACTCGATCATCTGCCCGCCGGAAGAACGCAACAACCTGGTGGGTGCCGCGCGCTACCTGGACGGCAAGATGCGCGAGATCCGCAGCAGCGGCAAGGTGATTGGCGCCGACCGCATCGCGGTGATGGCGGCTTTGAACATCACCCATGAGCTGCTGCACCGCCAGGAGCGCCCTGACGTCGCCAGCGGCGGCACCACCCGCGAACAGGTGCGCGACCTGCTCGAGCGCGTCGACCAGGCGCTGTCCGACGACGCGGTTAGCAAAAACGATTGAGATTGGTATACTGGCGCGACTCCCTGGGGGATGCGCCAGTCGGTTATGTCCCTGAGCCGATACGCACAACCACGGGGGTTGCACGTGGGGCAGGTGTGCATGTCCGCTCGACGGAAAGCCTTAACGCCTCCTGCAATCTCCACCTTGAACTTTCGGGTTCAAGGGCTACACCGATAGCGGTCTTGTCGGGGAGCCTGAATTCTCAATGCCCGCCTTTACCGGCGGGCATTTCGTTTGTGCCGCCGTCGGCGGCCAGCATCCGGGATCGCCTGTGCCATGACCGACACCGTGCCGCTCACCCGTCCGCAACTTCGCCGCGTGCTGCGCAACGCACGACGCGCGTTGACGCCCGCCCAGCAACGCCAGGCCGCCGTCGGGCTGTACCGGCAACTGGCCCAGCACCCGCTGTTTCGCCGCGCGCGGCATATCGCTCTGTACCTGCCCAACGACGGTGAGATCGACCCGCGCCTGTTGCTGCGCGAAGCCCAGCGGCGCGGCAAGCGCACCTACCTGCCAGTGCTGCATGCCTGGCCACGCACGCGCATGGTGTTCCAACGCTTCGAACAGGGCGAAAAACTGCGACGTAATCGCTTCCGCATCCCTGAACCAGTCATCGAGCGCAAGCGTCAGCGGCCGGTCTGGTCGCTGGACCTGATCCTGCTGCCACTGGTGGGTTTCGATGAAGTGGGCGGACGGCTTGGGATGGGCGGCGGCTTCTATGATCGCAGCCTGGCCTATCAGGGGCGGCGCAAGGCGTGGAAGAAACCGCTGCTGCTGGGGCTGGCACATGAATGCCAGAAGGTGGAACGACTGGCGCAGGCCAGTTGGGACGTACCCTTGCGCGGAACGGTCTCGGACCGCGGCTGGTATCTGGCGCCGGCGTGAAGCCGCGCGCCGCGAAACTTCAGCGCTGCTGTTGGGCGGATACGGTCGGCGCCTGATAGGCGGCGTCGAGCTTTCGCTCCCACAGACCCTGCGCATAACCGGTGGTGACGACACCCAGACCGAAGATGAAAGCCAGGATCCACAGCAGGTCCGGTTTGCGTTTGTTCATCGTTGCCCCCCTAGGCAAACTGTTCAGGCTCGGCAGCCTTCTTGGTGCTACCGGAGCGTATAGCTTTAAAATCGGCGCATTTTCCGACAACGTGACGCGCCACGCAAATGTTGACGCCAACCGGCTGTCGGTTTGATGCAACATCTTATTTCAAACCTTGTCAGGAGCAGCATCCATGGCCTATTGGCTGATGAAATCCGAGCCCGACGAACTTTCCATCGAAGGCTTGGCCCGCCTCGGCCAGGCGCGCTGGGACGGGGTGCGCAACTACCAGGCACGCAATTTCCTGCGGGATATGAGCGTAGGCGACGAATTCTTCTTCTACCACTCCAGTTGCCCGCAACCGGGTATCGCCGGGATCGCCCGGATCAAGGCCGGCGCCTACCCCGACCCGACGGCGCTGGACCCGCAAAGCCACTACTTCGACGCCAAGGCCAGTGCCGAGAAGAACCCTTGGAGCGCAGTGGATGTCGAGCATGTGCGCACGTTCGGTCAGGTGCTTGGCCTCGGCTTGCTCAAGCAGCAGACGGCGCTCGAAGCACTTGCACTGGTGCAGAAAGGCAGCCGCCTGTCGGTGATGCCAGTGACCCCGGAGCAATGGCAGGCAATCTGCGCGCTGGCGAGGTGATCCAGGCAGCCGCTGTGCGGGAGCGCGCCGAGGAACTCACTGCACGATCAGGTTGTTGAACAGCAGGTCCTCGACGATCGGCTTGCCTTCTTCGGTTTCCATCACCTGCTGAACCTGCTTCAAGGCTTCCTGACGCAACGCCTCCTTGGCTTCGACATTGCTCATGTTATCCACGCCTTGCTGGGTGAACAGCGCCACCAGCTGGTTGCGGATCAGCGGCTCATGGTGCTTGACCGCCGCGGCGGCAGCATCGCCGGTCACGCGCAGGGCCACGTCGGCCTTGTAGACGCGCAGCCTGGGGCCGCCATCGAGGGCATAGTTGCCGACCAGAGGCGGGGTCAGGTTGATGTAGGCAACCTTTGGCTCGCCTTCCTTGCCCTCTTCGGCCATGGCCGCCACCGGCAGCATCAAGGCCAGCACCATCAAGATCCACGCTTTCACGAAATCGCTCCTCAATACAATTGGCGCCAGCTTACCCAGCGCGTCGCTCAAACCCAAGTCCGGGCTTATGCCGGCCTATCAGAGCAGGCCATGCTCGTTGACCCGCCCCTTCGTCCTCCTACACTTATCGGCCATCACCCGCAAAGGAATAGCCCGATGAAAGCTGTGTTGTGCAAAACCCTGGGCCCGGCACGGGACCTGGTGCTGGAAGAGGTCGCGGATCCCGTGCCGAAGAAGAACGAGATCCTCCTCGAGGTGCATGCCGCCGGGGTCAACTTCCCCGACACCCTGATCATCGAGGGCAAGTACCAGTTCCAACCGCCTCTGCCCTTCTCGCCCGGCGGCGAAGCGGCCGGCGTGGTGGCGGCAGTCGGCGAGAAGGCCGGGGCTTTCAAGGTCGGCGACCGGGTCATGGCCCTCACCGGCTGGGGCGCCTTCGCCGAGCAGGTCGCGGTGCCTCACTACAATGTGCTGCCCATTCCGGCAGGTATGGATTTCACCACGGCGGCCGCCTTCGGCATGACCTACGGCACCTCGATGCACGCACTTACCCAGCGCGGCCAGCTCAAGGCGGGCGAAACCCTGCTGGTGCTCGGTGCATCAGGCGGCGTCGGGCTGGCAGCGGTGGAAATCGGCAAGGCGTTGGGTGCACGGGTCATCGCGGCGGCCAGCAGTGCCGAAAAGCTCGCCGTGGCCAAGGCAGCCGGCGCGGATGAGTTGATCGACTACAGCCAGGCCAGCCTCAAGGAAGAGATCAAGCGCCTGACCAACGGCCAGGGTGCGGACGTGATCTACGACCCGGTCGGCGGCGAGCTGTTCGACCAGGCAGTGCGAGGCCTGGCCTGGAACGGCCGGCTGCTGGTGGTGGGCTTTGCCAGCGGCAGCATTCCGCAGATGGCGGCCAACCTGGTGCTGCTCAAGGGCGCTGCAGTGCTGGGGGTGTTCTGGGGCGCGTTCGCCCAGCGCCAGCCAGAAGACAACGTTGCCAACTTCCGTCAGCTGTTTGCGTGGCATGCCGAGGGCAAGTTGAAACCGCTGGTGTCGCAGACCTACGCGCTGGGCGAGGCCGGGGCGGCTATCGAACGGCTGGGGCAGCGGCAGGCGGTGGGCAAGCTGGTGGTGTTGGCCAGGTGATTCGGTGATGACTTCTTCGCGGGCAAGCCCGCTCCTACAAACTGGACCGTCTCTGCAGGAGCGGGCTTGCCCGCGAAGAGGCCAGCGCAGTCAAACCTCGCGCAGGTTATGGCAGCGCTGAAACCGCGCCTCCAGCCCCCGATCAGGCATCTGGTGGCTGCGCAAGGCGTTGAGCGTCTGCTCCACATACTCCCGCGTGGTGCCGTAACGCCCCTTGGCACTGGCCAGAATCTGGCTGAACAGGGTGTCCGGCAGGTTGCCGGCATAGCACGGCAAGTGACGCTCGAGCACAAAGCCCAAGGCCTGCACCTTGCTGCCGTCATCGAGTCGGCAGGTCAGCCAATGCGGGCGATAGGCCGGATAGGGCATCTCCCGCTGCCACAGAGCCATCAGCGAGTCGTCCAGGCAGCTCTCGTCCAGGCGGTAAGCAAAGCCGCTGCACGACCCTCCACGATCCAGGCCGAACACCAGCCCGGGGCATTCCGGTGTACCGCGGTGCTCATGGGACCACAGGTAAAGCCCACGATGATAACCGTGCACCCGCGCACGCTGGCGCTCTACCGAGTTGCACTCCGGACGCCAGATCAACGAACCATAGGCGAACAACCACACAGGCCCACCGTCATGACGGGACATGGTCGTTGTCATGGAGTGCTGCAATTGCTCAGGGGTCAGTTGTTGACCGAAGTCGAGCGACGGAGGATAGGAAACCTGCCACGAAGAACTTTCAAGTGCCGACATAGGCTGCCGCCATTATTTCCTGTGTAACTACCGGAGAGCTGTGTTGCGATCGACGCCTTCGCCTGCGAGCCCGCACCCAATGCTGCGGGGCCTGTACCGCAAGAGGTTGATGACGATGTGCCTACCGTAAGACATATGACGGCGAAACCTCAACCCCTTTTGGCAAAGTTTCACGCGCGATACCGACGACTGGAAAGTGTTGTTATAAGCATAGTAAAAGTTATTAACCCGGCGAGTAATAATTCACCGCTTATAATCGACGACGATAACTTTGGTTATTAATCACGGCGCGCCATTGCAGCGCGCCGCAGGCGCTCATGAAGACCTAGTTACTCAGCCGCGTGGAGCGTAGGCAAACACGTCGGCGCGCATGCGGTGTGCATCCATGCCCGCCTCGACCAGCGCATCGAGCGTGCCATAGACCATGTTCGGTGAACCGCTGGCATAGACATGCACACTGTTCAGGTCGGCGATATCCTCGCACACTGCCTCGTGCAAAAGGCCGCAACGCCCCTCCCAGCCACACAGGTCGCTGACCACCTTGTGCAGGAACAGGTTGGGCAGACGCTCCCATTCGGCCCAGTGCTCGAGGGTGTAGAACTCCTCGGGCCGACGCACACCCCAGTAAAGGTGCACCGGATGCTTGAAGCCGTTGGCGCGGCAATGCTCGACCAGGCTGTGCATCTGGCCCATGCCGGTCCCGGCAGCAATCAGCACCAGCGGCCCGTCCGGCAGCTCGGCCAGGTGTGCGTCACCGAATGGTAGCTCGATGCGGGCCATACCGTTGCGCTGCAACTGCTCGATCAGCTTTACCGCGCTGCTTTCGCGGGCCAGCACATGCAGCTCGAGATCACGGCCCGAATGCGGGGCAGACGCCAGGGAAAAGGCGGCCTTGTCGGCGCCCTCACGCTCGATCATCAGGTATTGCCCGGCGTGGTAGCGCGGCGGCTTGCCGGCGGGCGCGCGCAGACGCACGCGCCAGACATCCCCGCCGACCTCGACGCACTCGCTGACGGTGCAGGCCAGCTTGCGCACGGGCAACTCGCCCAGGGCCAGCACGCCATCCCACAGCAGCACGCAGTCTTCCAGCGGTTCGGCGATGCAGGTGAACAGTTCGCCGTGATCGCGGACCTCACCGTCCTGTCGTACCCGCCCCTCCACCAGCAACGCCGCACACACATGGCAATTGCCGTTGCGACAGCTGCTCGGGCACTCGTAGCCCAGGCGCCGCGCGGCATCCAGAATCCTCTCGCCCGGCTCGATGGACAGCACCGCGCCGGACGGCTGCAAGGTCACCTGCATCAATCTATTCCCAACTGGTCCCACAGCTCATCGATACGGCGGGTAACGGCCTCGTCCTTGACGATGACCCGGCCCCATTCGCGTGTAGTCTCGCCCGGCCACTTGTGCGTGGCGTCCAGGCCCATCTTCGACCCCAGGCCCGATACCGGCGACGCGAAGTCGAGGTAGTCGATCGGCGTGTTGTCGATCATCACCGTATCACGCTTGGGATCCATGCGCGTGGTGATGGCCCAGATCACGTCGTTCCAGTCGCGGGCGTTGACGTCGTCGTCGGTGACGATAACGAACTTGGTGTACATGAACTGTCGCAGGAACGACCACACACCCAGCATCACGCGCTTGGCGTGCCCCGGATATTGCTTTTTCATGGTCACCACCGCCATGCGGTAGGAACAGCCTTCCGGTGGCAGGTAGAAGTCGACGATCTCGGGGAACTGCTTCTGCAGGATCGGCACGAACACTTCGTTCAGCGCCACGCCGAGGATCGCCGGCTCATCTGGCGGCCGGCCGGTGTAGGTGCTGTGGTAGATCGGCTTTTGCCGATGGGTGATGCGTTCGATGGTGAACACCGGGAAGCTGTCCACCTCGTTGTAGTAGCCAGTGTGGTCGCCGTAAGGGCCTTCCGGGGCCATTTCACCCGGATGGATCACACCTTCGAGGATGATTTCGGCGGTGGCCGGCACCTGCAGGTCGCTGCCGCGGCACTTGACCAGCTCGGTGCGGTTGCCGCGCAGAAGCCCTGCGAAAGCGTACTCGGAGAGGGTGTCGGGCACCGGCGTCACGGCGCCAAGGATAGTGGCCGGGTCTGCACCCAGCGCGACGGCCACCGGGAACGGCTGACCTGGGTGCTTCTCGCACCATTCGCGGTAATCCAGCGCGCCGCCACGATGGCTCAGCCAGCGCATGATGACCTTGTTGCGGCCGATGACCTGCTGGCGATAGATGCCCAGGTTCTGGCGATCCTTGTTCGGACCACGGGTGACCGTCAGGCCCCAGGTAATCAGTGGCGCCACGTCACCTGGCCAGCAGTGCTGGATCGGCAATTGCGAAAGGTCGACATCGTCACCCTCGACCACCACCTCCTGGCACACCGCATCCTTGACCACCTTGGGTGCCATTGACACGACCTTCTTGAAGATCGGCAGTTTCGACCAGGCATCCTTCAGGCCCTTCGGCGGCTCGGGCTCCTTGAGGAAGGCCAGCAACTTGCCGATTTCACGCAGTTCGCCGACCGACTCGGCCCCCATGCCCATGGCCACACGCTCGGGAGTACCGAACAGGTTGCCCAGTACCGGAATGTCGAAACCCGTGGGTTTTTCGAACAGCAGCGCCGGGCCCTTGGCCCGCAGGGTGCGGTCGCAGACTTCGGTCATTTCCAGGACGGGCGAGATAGGAACCTGGATGCGCTTGAGTTCACCGCGCTGCTCCAGGCCACGGATAAAGTCGCGCAAATCGCGATACTGCATGCGTGAGCCTCGTGTTGGCTGTATCGGTCGGGGTGCAGAGTGTAGCGCCGATCGGGCTTTGATAGCCAAATGGCAGAGTGCAATGCGCTCGTTCGTTAGGGCGCATCAATGACTTGGGGCCGCTATGCGGCCCATCGCGGGACAAGCCCGCTCCTACAGGTCTGGCGTGATCCTTGTAGGAGCGGGCTTGTCCCGCGATGGGCTGCGCAGCAGCCCCAATTCGCTGTACCGACGGAAACGCTTACTTGCGCTTCATCGACAGGAAGAACTCATCGTTGGTCTTGGTCTGCTTGAGCTTGTCGATGAGGAACTCGATGGCCGCCACTTCATCCATCGGGTGCAGCAGCTTGCGCAGGATCCACATGCGCTGCAGCTCGTCGTCGGCAGTCAGCAGCTCTTCGCGGCGGGTGCCGGACTTGTTGATGTTGATGGCCGGGAACACACGCTTCTCGGCGATGCGGCGGTCCAGCGGCAGCTCCATGTTGCCGGTACCCTTGAACTCTTCGTAGATGACCTCGTCCATCTTCGAGCCGGTCTCGACCAGCGCGGTGGCGATGATGGTCAGCGAGCCGCCTTCCTCGATGTTACGGGCAGCACCGAAGAAACGCTTGGGCTTTTCCAGGGCGTGGGCGTCGACACCACCGGTCAGGACCTTGCCGGAGCTCGGGATCACGGTGTTGTAGGCACGCGCCAGACGGGTGATGGAGTCGAGCAGGATGACCACGTCCTTCTTGTGCTCGACCAGGCGCTTGGCCTTTTCGATCACCATTTCGGCAACCTGCACATGGCGGGTCGGCGGCTCGTCGAAGGTCGAGGCGACCACTTCGCCGCGCACGGTGCGCTGCATCTCGGTCACTTCTTCCGGGCGCTCGTCGATCAGCAGGACGATCAGGTGGCACTCGGGGTTGTTACGGGTGATGTTGGCCGCGATGTTCTGCAGCATGATGGTCTTGCCCGCTTTCGGCGGAGCGACGATCAGGCCGCGCTGGCCTTTGCCGATAGGCGCGCACAGGTCGATGACACGGCCGGTGAGGTCTTCGGTGGAACCGTTACCGGCTTCCATCTTCAGGCGATGGTTCGGGAACAGCGGCGTCAGGTTCTCGAACAGGATCTTGTTCTTCGCGTTTTCCGGACGGTCGAAGTTGATGGTATCGACCTTCAGCAGGGCGAAGTAACGCTCCCCTTCCTTAGGCGGGCGGATCTTGCCGACGATGGTGTCGCCGGTGCGCAGGTTGAAGCGGCGGATCTGGCTGGGCGAGACGTAGATATCGTCAGGGCCGGCCAGATACGAGGCATCTGCCGAACGCAGGAAACCGAATCCATCCTGGAGAATCTCCAGCACGCCGTCACCCGAGATCTCTTCGCCGCTCTTCGCGTGTTTTTTCAACAGGGCGAAAATCACGTCCTGCTTGCGCGAACGGGCCATGTTTTCGATGCCCATCTGTTCGGCCATTTCCAGCAGATCGGTAATCGGCTTTTGCTTGAGTTCTGTCAGGTTCATAAGGGGAGTGACGTAATCATGTAAGAAGGGGGGAATTAAGCTTCTGGCTTAATGAGGTCGCGCCGCTAGATTGGCGACAGGATCGCGTACTGATTCGAATTGGGAGTGCGTCGCGACGGCGTGCAGAGGGCACTGGAGAAGCAGTGCGAGGCCGAATGTAACACTTGCTTTTTTCGACGTCTAGTGGTTTTGACAGGGGAAATCGAGCCTCAGGGGCAAAAAAAGCCCCGCATTCGCGGGGCTTTTTCACATCACAGGTGGGCGTCGAGGAACGCAGCCAGCTGGGACTTGGACAGCGCGCCGACCTTGGTGGCCTCGACGTTGCCGTTCTTGAACAGCATCAGCGTCGGGATGCCGCGCACGCCGTGCTTGGCCGGGGTTTCCTGGTTGTCGTCGATGTTCAGCTTGGCGACGGTCAGCTTGCCTTCGTAGGTGGAGGCGATGTCGTCCAGGACCGGAGCGATCATCTTGCATGGACCGCACCATTCAGCCCAGTAGTCGACCAGCACCGGGCCTTGAGCCTGCAGCACTTCGGCTTCGAAGGTGGCGTCGGTGACGTGTTTGATCAGATCGCTGCTCATGGAGTTCTCCAGGTCGTAAGCATAAAAAACGTTGCCCATCATAGCCGCACCCACGCCCTACAGGAAGCCACGGCCGATTGAGTGTAACTATAGTTGTGCAAGACGCCCCGAATCGAAACCGTCATACAAGCGTCATAGGATTTGTCCGAGGCCTTTGTTGATCAGTCATCCAGGCCACCCGCACATTGCCCTGCATCAATCCTCGCCATGTCGCGCGTTGGCGTATGCCCGCGATCATGGCAGGATTGCCGGGTTATCGACCGAGAACATCCAGATCATGCCGCAAACCACCGCGAAGAACCTGTCTCTGATCGCCGCCATCGACCTTGGCTCCAACAGCTTCCACATGGTCGTGGCCAAGGCCCACCATACCGAGATCCGCATTCTCGAACGGCTGGGGGAGAAGGTTCAACTGGCTGCGGGCATCAACGAAGACCGCCAGCTCAGCGAAGAAGCCATGCAGCGGGGCCTCGAATGCCTCAAGCGTTTCGCCCAGCTGATCAACGGCATGCCGGCCGGCGCAGTGCGCATCGTCGGCACCAACGCCCTGCGTGAAGCGCGCAACCGCAATGACTTCATCCTGCGTGCCGAAGCCATCCTCGGCCATCCGGTCGAGGTCATTTCAGGCCGTGAAGAGGCGCGCCTGATCTACCTGGGTGTGTCGCACACCCTCGCCGACACGCCCGGCAAACGCCTGGTCGCCGATATCGGCGGCGGCAGCACCGAGTTCATCATCGGTCAACGCTTCGAGCCCCTGCTGCGCGAGAGCCTGCAGATGGGCTGCGTAAGCTTCACCCAGCGCTATTTCCGCGACGGCAAGATCACCCCGGCACGCTACGCCCAGGCCTACACCGCCGCGCGCCTTGAGCTGATGAGCATCGAGAACGCCCTGCACCGCCTGACCTGGGACGAGGCCATCGGCTCGTCGGGCACCATCCGCGCCATCGGCGCCGCGATCAAAGCCAACGGCCATGGCAACGGCGAAGTCAACGCCGAAGGCCTGGCCGTGCTCAAGCGCAAGCTGTTCAAGCTGGGCGAAGTCGACAAGATCGACTTCGACGGCGTCAAACCGGACCGGCGCACCATCTTCCCTGCGGGGCTGGCGATTCTCGAGGCGATCTTCGACGCCCTCGAACTGCAGCGCATGGACCACTGTGACGGCGCCCTGCGTGAAGGCGTGCTGTTCGACCTGCTCGGCCGCCATCATCACGAGGACGTGCGTGAGCGCACGCTGAACTCGCTGATGGAGCGCTATCACGTCGACCAGGGCCAGGCCGCACGGGTGGAGCGCAAGGCGCTGCACGCCTTCGACCAGGTGGCCAAGGCGTGGGATCTGGAAAACGGCAACTGGCGCGACCTGCTGGGCTGGGCGGCGAAGGTGCATGAGGTCGGGCTGGACATCGCCCACTACCACTACCACAAGCACGGCGCCTACCTGATCGAGCACTCCGACCTGTCGGGCTTCTCCCGCGAGGACCAGCAGATGCTGGCCCTGCTGGTACGCGGCCATCGCCGCAACATCCCCAAGGACAAGTTCGCCGAGTTCGGCGACGAAGGCGTCAAGCTGATCCGCCTGTGCGTGCTGCTGCGCTTCGCCATCCTCTTCCACCACATCCGCGGCACCCAGCAAATGCCCAAGGTCGAGCTCAAGGCTGCCGACGACAGTCTGGAAGTGGTGTTCCCTGAAGGCTGGCTGGAGCAGAACCAGCTGACCCAGGCCGACTTCGCCAACGAGGCTGAGTGGCTGGCGCGGGTCGGGTTCGTGCTGAGCGTGCGTTGAAGGTTTGAGTGTGCTGGGGCTGTTTTGCAGCCCCAGCAATCTGACTACCGTACGTTCAGCACCGGGTTGCTCAGGCGCTCCAGCAGGGTCGCCTGGGCGCTGCGCGGGTTCTGGTTGCCGGTCGGCGTGCTGCGCACATAACGACCATCAGGCTGCAAGGTCCAGGCCTGGGTATTGTCGGTCAGGTAGCCTTCGAGCTCCTTCTTCACCCGCAGCAGCAACTTCTTGCCCTCTACCGGGAAGCAGGTCTCGACACGCTTGTCGAGGTTGCGCTCCATCCAGTCGGCGCTGGACAGGTAGATCTGCTCCTCGCCGCCGTTGAGGAAGTAGAACACCCGCGTGTGCTCGAGGAAGCGGCCGATGATCGAGCGCACATTGATGTTGTGCGACACCCCCGGGATGCCCGGGCGCAGGCAGCACATGCCACGCACCACCAGGTCGATGCGCACGCCCGACTGGCTCGCCTTGTACAGGGCCTTGATGACCTTGGCATCGGTCAGCGAGTTGAACTTGGCGATGATGTGCGCCGGCTTGCCGTCGAGCGCGAACTGCGTCTCGCGGGCGATCATGTCGAGCATGCCCTTCTTGAGGGTGAAGGGTGCATGCAGCAGCTTCTTCATGCGCAGGGTCTTGCCCATGCCGATCAGCTGGCTGAACAGCTTGCCGACGTCCTCGGTGAGTGCGTCATCGGAGGTCAGCAGGCTGTAGTCGGTGTACAGGCGGGCGTTGCCGGCGTGGTAGTTACCGGTACCCAGGTGCGCGTAGCGGACGATCTCGCCCTGCTCGCGGCGCAGGATCAGCATCATCTTGGCGTGGGTCTTGAAGCCGACCACGCCATAGATCACCACCGCGCCGGCTGCCTGCAGGCGGCTGGCCATCTGCAGGTTGGACTCTTCGTCGAAACGCGCACGCAGTTCGATCACCGCAGTGACCTCCTTGCCGTTACGCGCCGCATCGACCAACGCGTCGACGATCTCCGAGTTGGCCCCGGAGCGGTACAAGGTCTGGCGCACAGCGAGCACGTGCGGGTCCTTGGCGGCCTGGCGCAGCAGGTCGACCACCGGGGTGAAGGATTCGAACGGGTGCATCAGCAGCACATCCTGCTTGCTGATGACGCTGAAAATGTTGTCGGCGTTCTGCAGGATCTTCGGGATCGCCGGGGTGAACGGGGTGTACTGCAGCTCCGGGTGGCTGTCCAGGCCGGTGATGCTGAACAGACGGGTCAGGTTGACCGGGCCATTGACCTGGTAAAGCTCGCTCTCGCTCAGGCTGAACTGCTTGAGCAGGTAGTCGGAGAGGTGCTTCGGACAGGTGTCGGCAACCTCCAGGCGCACAGCATCGCCGTAGCGGCGCGAGAACAGCTCGCCACGCAGGGCGCGGGCAAGGTCGTCGACCTCTTCGGAGTCCAGCGCCAGGTCGGCGTTTCGGGTCAGGCGGAACTGATAGCAGCCCTTGACCTTCATGCCCTGGAACAGGTCGTCGGCGTGAGCGTGGATCATCGACGACAGGAATACATAGTTGTCGCCGGGGCCGCCAACCTCTTCCGGCACACGGATCACCCGCGGCAGCAGGCGTGGCGCCGGAATGATCGCCAGGCCCGAGTCGCGACCGAAGGCATCGACGCCCTCGAGCTCGACGATGAAGTTCAGGCTCTTGTTCACCAGCAGCGGGAACGGGTGGGTCGGGTCGAGGCCGATCGGGGTGATGATCGGGGCGATCTCGTCGCGGAAGAAGCGACGCACCCAGGTCTTGAGCTTGGGCGTCCAGTGGCGGCGGCGGATGAAGCGAATCGCATGCTTCTCCAGCTCCGGCAGCAGCACGTCGTTGAGGATCGCGTACTGGCGGTCCACCTCCAGGTGCACCAGCTCGCTGATCCGCGCCAGCGCCTGATGCGGCTGCAGGCCGTCGGCGCCGGCCTGTTCGCGGGCGAAATTGATCTGCTTCTTAAGCCCGGCGACGCGGATCTCGAAGAACTCGTCGAGGTTGCTGGAGAAGATCAGCAGGAACTTCAGACGCTCCAGCAGCGGGTAGGACTCATCCAGCGCCTGTTCCAGCACGCGGATGTTGAACTGCAGCTGCG
This sequence comes from Pseudomonas sp. RW3S2, assembly GCF_014268955.1. Taxonomy (NCBI): domain Bacteria; kingdom Pseudomonadati; phylum Pseudomonadota; class Gammaproteobacteria; order Pseudomonadales; family Pseudomonadaceae; genus Pseudomonas; species Pseudomonas sp. RW3S2. Next base: position 38,004 of record NZ_JABWRM010000010.1, read on the forward strand.
AAAGTTCACGATGAATGTACAGGCTGCTGTCGTCCAGGCCCGGCACCGGAATCGCCGGGGCCGGCGCCGGGGCGGCGGCCTCGACGACAGGCACCGGCTCAGGTGCAGGCGCCGCTGGGAGGTCCGGCGGGGTCTGCATCAGTTCCTCCGGGAGGGCCTTGGCTTCCTTGATCTCGACAGCAGTGAGCACTTCGTTATTCATCTGACGTTCCTGTGAGGGCGTTACTGCCCTCTCAACAATTGAGCGGCACGCACGGCGAAATAGGTGAGGATGCCATCGGCGCCGGCCCGTTTGAAAGCGGTTAGGGATTCGAGAATCACGGCTTCGCTGAGCCAGCCGTTCTGGATGGCCGCCATGTGCATGGCGTATTCGCCGCTGACCTGATACACGAAGGTCGGCACGCGGAATTCGGTTTTGACGCGGTGAACGATGTCCAGGTACGGCATGCCCGGCTTGACCATGACCATGTCGGCGCCTTCGGCGAGGTCGGTGGCCACTTCATGCAGGGCCTCGTCACTGTTGGCCGGGTCCATCTGGTAGGAGGCCTTGTTGGCCTTGCCCAGGTTCAGCGCCGAGCCGACCGCATCGCGGAACGGGCCGTAGTAGGCGCTGGCATACTTGGCGGAGTAAGCCATGATGCGCACGTTGACGTGACCGGCCAGCTCCAGGGCTTCGCGGATCGCCTGCAGACGACCGTCCATCATGTCGGACGGCGCCACCACCTGGGCACCCGCTTCGGCGTGCGACAGCGCCTGACGCACCAGGGCGTCGACGGTGATGTCGTTCTGCACGTAGCCCTCTTCGTCGAGGATGCCGTCCTGGCCGTGGGTGGTGAAGGGGTCGAGCGCAACGTCGGTGATCACCCCCAGGTCCGGGAAGCGCGCACGCAAGGCGCGGGTGGCACGCTGGGCGATGCCGTCCGGGTTCCAGGCCTCGGCACCGTCGAGGGACTTTTTCTCCACCGGGGTGACCGGGAACAGCGCCAGCGCCGGAATCCCCAGCTCCACCCAACCCTGTGCGGCTTCGAGCAGCAGGTCGATCGACAGGCGCTCGACGCCCGGCATCGACGGCACTTCCTCGCGGCGATTTTCGCCGTCCAGCACGAATACCGGCAGGATCAGGTCATCGACGGTCAGGGTGTTCTCGCGAACCAGACGACGGGAGAATTCGTCCCGGCGGTTGCGACGCAGGCGGGTAGCAGGAAACAGGCGGTTGGCGGGGGTAAAACTCACGGCAGACTCCTGAGCCCGCGCAGGCGGGCTAGCGCGACAGTTATAAGCGCCCATTATGACGCCTAGGTTACAGGGAAGAGCAACCCTGCGACTTGTGGCCGCAGGCATTGTCCTTGTAGGAAATGTTCACGTCGAGACACATTTGGACACTTTCCCCCAGGCGCGCGAAGGGGTAGGCTGCGCGTTCATTTCGCCAGCACCTCAGAAAATGCTTCAACAATTCCTGCAGGATTTCGGCTATTTCGCCCTCTTTCTAGGCACCTTCTTCGAAGGCGAGACCATCCTGGTACTTGCAGGATTCCTCGCGTTCCGTGGATACATGGACATTAGCCTGGTCGTGGTGGTGGCGTTCTTCGGCAGCTATGCCGGTGACCAGCTCTGGTATTTCATGGGCCGTCGCCACGGGCGCAAGATCCTTGCGCGCAAACCGCGCTGGCAGGCGATGGGCGACCGCGCGCTGGAGCATATCCGCCGCCATCCCGACATCTGGGTGCTGAGCTTCCGTTTCGTCTATGGGCTGCGCACCGTGATGCCGGTGGCCATCGGCCTGTCCGGCTATCCTCCGCGGCGCTACCTGCTGCTCAACGGCATCGGCGCGGCAATCTGGGCCCTGGCCCTGGGCGCGGCGGCCTATCACTTCGGCGCCATCCTCGAAGGCCTGCTGGGCAACGTGAAGAAATACGAGCTATGGGTGCTCGGTGGCCTGCTGGTGCTGGGCGGACTGCTCTGGCTGCGCCGACGTTTCCGCAACCTGCGTGCGGAGCGCAAGGCGGCGGCAGAAGGCCAATCCCCACAGGCTGAGCAGGCTGTAGAGCCCGAGCAGAAGCCAGGCCAAGGGCGTAACCGTCCCTAGGCCCAGCGCCCCGCCCAGGTAAAGCGCCGGGCCGTTGGACACCAGCCGCAGCAGCTCAAGGCGCGCGGCCCGAGGCCGGTTCTCCAGCGCCATCCCAAGCACGAACAAGCCAAACGCCATCAGTGTCCAGCCCAGCACCAGCGCCACTGGCGGCACGCGGTCGGCCACCTCCATCAGGTAACTGCCCAAGCCCGCATACACGGCGAACTGCAGCGCCACGTACAGCTGCTGGGCCCGGCCCAGCGGTATCTCGAACTTGCGAAACTGCGCCAGATCGGCCTTGGCCTGTGGATAACCCAGCGCCACATCCGCCGGTCGCCAACCGGTGGGCATGAACCAGATCCGCAGCTTGTCCCACAGACTGCGAGTGCGCCGCGCATCGCGCCAGAGCTGGGCATAGAACTGCAGGTTGGCCCACAACGGGTTCCAGCTCGCCAGCGGCGTGGTCACGCCGAACACCACGGGCTCGCGCGGGTCTTCCTCCTGGAAAGTGCCGAACAGGCGATCCCAGAGAATGAACACGCCGCCGTAGTTGCGATCCAAGTACAAAGGATTCTGCGCATGGTGGACGCGATGGTTGGACGGCGTGATCAGCACCCACTCGAGCCAGCCCAGCTTGGGCACGTGGCGGGTATGCACCCAGAACTGGTACAGCAGGTTCAGCGATGCCACGGTGACGAACACCAGCGGCGGTACGCCAACCACGGCCAGCGGCAGGTAGAAGATCCACGAGAAGAGAAAGCCGCTGCTGGTCTGGCGCAGGGCGGTGGTGAGGTTGTACTCCTCGCTCTGGTGATGCACCGAATGCGCCGCCCACAGCACGTTGCGCTCATGGCCCAGGCGGTGCAGCCAGTAATAGCAGAAGTCGTAGAGCACGAACGCCAGCAGCCAGACCCAAACCGCTCTGTCCGGCAGGCGCAGCAGGGCCAGGTGCTCCCAGACCAACGCGTAGCTGACAAGCCCCACGCCCTTGGTCAGCAGCCCCGTACTGGTCGACAGCGCCCCGGTGCTCAGGCTGTTGATCGAATCGGCCAGACGATAGTTGCGCTGCCCGCGCAGCCGGTCGGCGACCAGCTCCACAGCAATCAGCACGAAGAAGAACGGCACGGCCAGCAGAATCAGGTCCATGGCGACGATTCCAAGCGTTATCCACAGAGATTAGGCCGCGTCGCACACAACCCCTATGGCCACATCTGCCAAACTAGAGGACATTTAGCGCCTCGACACTGGAGTAATGAGCATGACGAAAAAGGTAGCGGTGATTCTTTCCGGCTGTGGCGTCTATGACGGCGCCGAAATCCACGAAAGCGTGATCACCCTGCTGCGCCTCGACCAGCGCGGCGCCCAGGTGCAGTGTTTCGCGCCGAACATCGCGCAGATGCACGTGATCGACCACCTGACCGGCGAAGAAATGCCCGAGTCGCGCAATGTGCTGGTGGAGTCGGCGCGCATCGCCCGCGGTGAAGTGAAGGACATTCGCGAAGCCAAGGCCGAGGACTTCGACGCGCTGATCGTGCCCGGTGGTTTCGGCGCAGCCAAGAACCTGTCCAACTTCGCCGTCGAAGGCGCCAACTGCAGCGTGAACCCCGATGTGCTGGCGCTGGCCGAGGCTTTCGCGGCGGCGTGCAAGCCGGTCGGCCTGATCTGCATCTCGCCGGCGTTGGCCGCGAAGATCTACGGCCCGGGCGTGGTCTGCACCATCGGCAACGATGCCGGCACCAGCGCAGCCGTGGTGAAGATGGGCGGCACCCATGAAGAGTGCGATGTACATGACATCGTCGAAGACACCCAGCGCAAGCTGGTGACCACCCCGGCCTACATGCTGGCCAAGTCGATCAGCGAAGCGGCGGGTGGGATCTACAAACTGGTGGACCGGGTGCTGGAGCTGACTCACGAGAAGGACTGAAACGCATCAGGGCGAGCCTTTTCGCGGGCAAGGCCGCGAAAAGGTCAACGCATCAACCGCGTGAGGATCCGATCCAGCGAATTGGCAAACGCCTGCTTCTCCCGCTCGCCATAGGGCGCCTGCCCGCCGCCGACCTGCCCCTGTTCACGCAATTCAGTGAACAGGTTGCGCACCGCCAGCCGATCCCCCATGTTGCGCTCGTCGAACTCGCGACCACGCGGATCCAGCGCCGCTACACCCTTCTTGATCAGGCGATCGGCCAGCGGTACATCGCTGCAGATCACCAGCTCGCCGGGCTCGGCATGCTCCACCAGGTAGTCGTCGGCGGCATCCATGCCGCTGGGCACCACGATCAACCGCACGATCGCGAAGGCCGGCTTGGCCACCGCCTGGCCGGCCACCATCACCACTTCCAGCTTGCGCTTGAGGGCGAACTTGACGATCAGGTCCTTGGCCGCCTTGGGGCAGGCGTCGGCGTCGATCCATATGCGCATGACGATGTTTCCGTAATTCGAAAAGAGATAGTGTGCCAGCCCCGACCTCAGTTCGCTGCTACCCTGCGCTTCTCGGCAATCCGCGAGCGCCCGTAAAGCGCCACGATAGCCAGCAACGCCACCGCCTGCGCACTCAGCGAATAGGCGTCGGCGTGAATCCCCAGCCAATCGAACTCGAAGAACGGCACCGGCCGCGTGCCCAGCACTCCAGCTTCCTGCAGCGCCTTGACGCCGTGCCCGGCGAACACCACCGACAGGGCGCACAACAACGCGGCGTTGATGCTGAAGAACAGCGACAGCGGCAGCTTCGCCGACCCGCGCAGGATCACCCAGGCCAACCCCACCAGCAACACCAGCGCAGTGGCACCACCGGCCAGCACCGCCTGGTGCCCGGCAGGCCCGGCCTGCAGCCACAGGGTTTCGTAGAACAGGATCACCTCGAACAGCTCGCGGTACACCGAGAAGAACGCCAGCAAGGCGAAGCCGAAGCGCCCGCCGCCACTGAGCAGGCTGCTCTTGATGTAGTCCTGCCAGGCTGCGGCGTGGCGCCGGTCATGCATCCACACCCCCAGCCACAGCACCATGACCGCAGCGAACAGCGCCGTGCAGCCCTCGAGCAACTCGCGCTGGGCGCCGCCGACATCGATCACGTAGGCCGCCAGGGCCCAGGTGGCGAAACCTGCAACCAGGGCCAGGCCCCAACCGATGTTGACGCTGCGTACCGCCGACTGCTGCCCGGTATTGCGCAGGAAGGCGAGGATCGCCGCCAGCACCAGGATCGCCTCCAGGCCCTCGCGCAGCAGGATCAGCAGCCCGGAGATGTAGCTCAGCGACCAGCTCAGGCCGTCGCTGCCAAGCAGTTTCGCAGCCTGCTCCAGCTTGACCTTGGCCTCGGCCAGGCGCTGCGCGGCCTGCTCGGCAGGCAGGCCATCCTGCAGCGACTGCCGGTAGGCCATCAACGACCTCTCGGTATCCTTGCGCACCTGCGCGTCGATGTTGTCGAGCGAGCTCTCCACCAGCTCGAAACCTTCGAGATAAGCGGCCACCGACAGGTCGTAGGCCTGGTCGTGATCGCCCTCGCGGTAGGCCGCCAGGCTCTTGTCCAGGGTGCTGGAGGTGTATTCGAGCAGCTGTGCCGGGCCACGCTTGACCTGCGGTGGCTGGGCGCGCTGGGCACGGAATGCAGCAACGGCGTCGGCGCCTTCATTGGCGCCGACTTCGGCCGGGGTCTGGCGGGCCAGGTCGGCGATGTTCCAGGTCTTGTCGCCCTTGGCCGCCTGCGGGTCGGCGGTGAAGCTGGCAATGTAGGCGGCCACGTCCCAGCGCTGGCGCTCGTCGAGCTGATCGGCGAATGACGGCATCTCGGTGCCCTCGATACCCAGGCCGAGGGTGTTGTACAGGTCGAACAGGCTCAACTGGTCAAGGCGCTGGGCTTCGCGCAGGTTGGCCGGCGCAGGCTCCAGGCCGACACCCGCCGGGCCGTCACCGGCACCGCTGTCACCGTGGCAGATCGAGCAGTTCTGCGCATACAGCGCGGCACCGCGAGCCGGATCCGGCGTGATCACCGGCGCCTGGCTGACCTCATAGGCCACCGCCAGCCGCGCACCCAACTGCCGAGCCTGGTGCGCCACGGCGCCACCGTCCTGGCGTTGCTCGATGGTCTGGCGCAGCGCCTGCACACCCTGCTCGAGGGCGTCGCGCTCGGGGTTGGCGGGCAAGCCCTTGACCAGCTCGGCCAGCACCCCGCTGAACTCCTGCTGTTCGCGATATTCACCCTCATCCACCACCTTGCCGTCATGCACGGTCGGCGGGTAGTCGGCACCGATGTAGTCCAGCAGGTGCAACGCCTTGGTGGCCTCGGCGGGGGCTTCGGCCTGCGCCAGGGTGCTGCACAGCGCCAGCACCGGACCGAGCAACAAGGCCGGCAACCAGGCGAGCGGACGGGAACGGGGAGTCATGGGGCGATCTCGGCGAGAATACGAAAGCGAACATTGTTCACTTCCAATCAGCCTTGCTCAAGGTTCGCGGGCGGATTTCATGAAAAATCTTGCAACGAATACGCTCTGAATCGGCCCGCTCAAGACGCTCCCAGGATCTCCACCTCAGGCAAATCCATCGCCGCCGCTTCCTCCTGCAAGAAGGCACTCAAGCGCCGCAGTCGCTCGCCCCCCGGCCGGGTGCGCGGCCACACCAGGTAATAGTCCAGACCGCTGGCCACCGCCGTCGGCCATGGCAGGCTCAGGCGCCCCTGGGCGACGTCTTCGGCGACCATCAGCAGGTCACCCATCGACACCCCATAACCCCGGGCGGCGGCGATCATGCCCAGCTCCAGGGTGTCGAACACCTGCCCGCCCTTGAGCGACACCGTTTCGCTCAGGCCCATGCGCGCCAGCCAACTGCGCCAGTCGCGACGATCGGGCGTCGGGTGCAGCAGCTCGACGCTGGCCAGCCTGCGCGCGTCCCAGGGCGCCTCGGCCTGCAGGTCCGGGGCGCCCACCGGGATCAGCAGCTCGGCGAACAGCCGGCGCACCTCCCAATCCACCGGAAAGCTGCCATCGCTGAGCAGTACCGCGCAATCGAAGGGCTCTTGATTGAAGTCCACATGGTCGACGTCCATCCAGGCGCTGGTCAGTTGCACCTCGTTGCCCGGCTGCAAGTGGCGGAAACGGCTCAGGCGCGCCAGCAGCCAGCGCATGGTCAGGGTCGAGGGGGCTTTCATGCGCAGGATGTCGTCCTCACCGCGCAAGGTATTGCAGGCCCGTTCCAGTGCCGCGAAACCGTCGCGCACGCCAGGCAGCAGCATCCGCGCCGCCTCGGTGGGCTGCAGGTTGCGGCCGTTGCGCACGAACAGCCGGCAGGCAAAGTGCTCTTCGAGGGTGCGGATATGGCGGCTGACCGCACTCTGGGTAATGGACAACTCCTCCCCGGCGCGGGTGAAGGAGCTCAGCCGCGCGGCCGCTTCAAATGCGCGCAGGGCATACAGCGGTGGTAGCTGACGGGACATGGGACACCTGTCATACGTGGGCATGAGGCGAATCATCGAAATCATACATCCATGAGTTGAACTCATGCCAACGATCGCTTTTATCCTTTTGTGGAATGCTGACCGAAGCCTCAGAATCCCCAATTCTCGCTGTAGGACTCATACTCAAGGACTTCGCCCCATGCATGTCGCGCCCACCACCGAACTCAAGGCTCTGCTGCGCCTGGCCGGGCCCCTGGTCGCCTCGCAATTGGCGCACATGCTGATGGTGCTCACCGACACCCTGATGATGGCGCGCATCAGCCCACAGGCGCTGGCAGGGGGCGGCCTGGGTGCGGCGAGCTACTCGTTCGTGTCGATCTTCTGCCTGGGCGTGATCGCTGCGGTCGGCACCCTGGTGGCCTTCCGCAAGGGCGCAGGTGACATCGCCGGGGCCACGCGCCTGGCGCAGAACGGCCTGTGGCTGGCCTGGGGCCTGGCGCTGGGCGCGGCCCTGGTGTTGTGGAACCTCAAGCCTGTGTTGCTGCTGTTCGGCCAACGCCCGGACAACGTCGATATGGCCATGCAGTTCCTCACCCTGCTGCCCCTGGCGCTGCCCGGCTACCTGACCTTCATGGCCCTGCGCGGCTTTACCAGTGCCCTGGGCCATTCGACCCCGGTGATGATCATCAGCCTGGTGGGCACGGTGCTCAACTACCTGTTCAACCACGCGTTGATCGAAGGCATGTTCGGCCTGCCCAAGCTGGGCCTGATGGGCATCGGCCTGGTCACTGCCGTGGTGTCGCTGGGCATGGCCATCGCCCTGGCGCTGTACATCCACTGGCACCGCGCATACGACGCCTATCCGCTGCGCAAAGGCCTGTCACGCCCCTCGCTCGATGCACTGCGCGAGCTGTGGCGGCTGGGCCTGCCGATCGGCGGCACTTACATCGTCGAGGTCGGCCTGTTCGCCTTCGCCGCCCTGTGCATGGGTGTACTGGGCGATACCGAGCTGGCCGCGCACCAGATCGCCCTGCCGATCATTTCCGCGGCGTTCATGGTGCCGACCGGGCTGTCCTACGCGGTGACCATGCGGGTCGGGCTGTACTACGGTGCAGGCAACCTGCTGGCCGCGCGCAGCGCCGGGCGCATCGGAATCGGCCTGGGCGCGGTGGTGATGTTCGCCTTCGCGGTGCTGTTCTGGCTGTTCCCGGAAACCTTCGTGGGGCTGCTGGTCGACCGCAATGACCCGGCGTTCGCCGCCATCTTCGCGCTCGCCGTGCAGTTGGTGATGGTGGCCGCCTGGTTCGAGCTGTTCGACGGCACACAGACCATCGCCATGGGCTCGATCCGCGGCCTGAAGGACGCCAAGACCACGTTCGTGATCGGCCTGCTGTGCTATTGGCTGGTGGGCGCACCCTGCGCCTGGGTGTTCGCCTTCACCCTCGGCGGGGGTGCGGTGGGTATCTGGTGGGGCTTGGCGCTGGGGCTGGCGTGCGCGGCGGTGGCGCTGACACTGGCGTTCGAATGGCGGATGAAGCGGCTGCTGGGCAAGGCGGCCGTGGGGGTGGCGGTGTCGGCCTGAAATCGGTGGCGGCCCCGCGACAGGGCCGCTACAGGCTAAACACTCACCAGCTGCGGCTTGCCCACCTGGAACAGGTAGACGATCAGCTCATCGATCGGCAACGGTCGGCTCACCAGGAACCCCTGCACCTGGTCGCAACCGAAGTCACGCAGCAGCCCCAGTTGCTCGTCGCTTTCCACCCCCTCGGCGACCACCTCCAGGTTGAGGTTGTGCGCCAGGTTGATCATCGCATGCACCAGCTTGCGGTTCTCTTCGCGCTGTTCCATGCCAGCGACGAAGCTGCGATCGACCTTGAGCAAGGTGATGGGCAGGCTGTTCAGGTGCACGAACGACGAAAAACCAGTGCCGAAGTCATCCAGCGAGAAACGCACACCCAGGCGCCCCAGTGCATCCATGGTCTGGCGCACCACTTCGTTGCGGCGCATCACCGCGGTCTCGGTCAGCTCGAACTCCAGCCAGCGCGCATCGACGCCGTGCTCGACGATCAGCCGGCTCAGGGTCGCCAACAGCTGGCTGTCCTGGAACTGGCGGAAGCTCAGGTTCACCGCCATGTGCAACGGCGCCAGGCCGTGCTCGCCCAGAGCCTGCATGTCACGCAGGGCGCGGGAGATGACCCAGTAGCCCAGCGGAACGATCAGCCCGCTCTGCTCGGCCAGCGGCACGAACTCGCTCGGCGGCAGCAGGCCACGCTCGGCATGGCGCCAGCGCACCAGCGCCTCGAGGCCGACGATGGTGCCGTCCCTGAGGTTCAGGCGCGGTTGGTAGTGCAGTTCCAGCTCGTCACGACGCAGGGCCCGGCGCAGCTCGCTTTCCAGGTCGGCGAGGCTGCGGGCGTTGCTGTTTATCCGCTCGTTGAACACGTGATACGTGCAGCCCTGGCTGCCCTTGGCCTGGCGCATGGCGATGTGTGCATGCCACATCAACGGATCGGCACCCGCTTGCGCACGGGCATGGGCCAGGCCCAGGCTGCAGCCGAGCAGCAGACTTTCGCCATCGATCCAGTAGGGCTCGGCGAGGGCCTCGACGATTCGCTCGGCAGTGCGCTCGGCGCGGCTGGGGTCGCGGCGGGTGTCGATCAACAGCGCAAACTCATCGCTGCCCAGGCGGGCCAACTGGTCGCCGGCCTCCAGTTGCTGCTTGAGACGGTTGACCACCTGCAGGATCAGGCGGTCACCGCCCTGGTGCCCCAGGGCGTCGTTGACGTGGCGGAAGTTGTCCAGGTCCAGGTGGCCGAGGGCCAGGCCGCGGCCTGCGTTCTCCGCCAGGCGGGCGGTGAGCAGTGCCTGGAAGCCCTGGCGATTGGCGATGCCGGTGAGCGGGTCCTGCTCGGCCAGGCGTTGCAAGGTGGCGACAAGCACACCGCGTTCGCGTACATGGCGCAACGAGCGGCGTAGCGCATCACTGTTCAGCTGCCCGCGCACCAGCCAGTCGCTCACCCCCACCGGAGGCGCCTCGGGCTCGTGCTCCAGCAGCAGGATGGTCGGCAGGTCGCAGCGCCCGGGTGCCGGCTGCAGGTCGGGCGTGGCCAGCACCACAGCCTGGCGATCGTGAACGAACAGGCTGTCCACCGCCTCCCAGCTCGGCGCAGTCAACAGCACCGCGCTGCCGGCCAGCGGCTGGACACATTCGCGCAGCAATGCAGCCCATTCCGGCTCATCGGCCAACAGCAGCAAGCGCAACGGTTCGACGGGCGTGGACAAGCGGGCTCCTTAGGGCTTGAACGGTGTGACCGAGGATGCGCCGTATCCTAACCGACAAGTAGAAATGATTCTCACTTTTACATGTGGCGTTCCCTGCCCCGCATCTCGACGGATTGTGCCGTGCATCCTGCGCGAAAGTCGCAACGCCCGCAAATCTGAATGGTGCGCTGCATCACACTGTCAGACGGTCGCGCCATAACCGACCCATGCCTGCTAGAATGCGCGGCTATTTTCTGGTTACTCCCGGTTTCTAGCATGTCCCGACTCAATCCCCGGCAACAGGAAGCCCGAGACTACGTCGGCGGCCCTCTATTGGTGCTCGCCGGTGCAGGCTCCGGCAAGACCAGCGTGATCACGCGCAAGATTGCCCACCTCATCCAGAACTGCGGCATCCGTGCCCAGTACATCGTCGCCATGACCTTCACCAACAAGGCCGCGCGCGAGATGAAGGAGCGGGTCGGCACCCTGCTGCGTCCGGGCGAAGGCCGGGGCCTGACGGTGTGCACCTTTCACAACCTGGGCCTGAACATCATCCGCCGGGAACACCAGCGCCTGGGCTACAAGCCAGGCTTCTCTATCTTCGACGAATCCGACATCAAGGCGCTGCTGTCGGACATCATGCAGAAGGAATACTCCGGCGACGACGGGCTGGACGAGATCAAGAACATGATCGGCTCGTGGAAGAACGACCTGATCCTGCCCGCCGAAGCCCTGGAGAAAGCGCGCAACCCGCGCGAGCAGACCGCCGCCATCGTCTACACCCACTACCAGCGCACGCTCAAGGCGTACAACGCGGTGGACTTCGACGACCTGATCCTGCTGCCGGTCAAGCTGTTCCAGGAGCACACCGACGTGCTCGAGCGCTGGCAGAACCGCGTGCGCTACCTGCTGGTCGACGAATACCAGGACACCAACGCCAGCCAGTACCTGCTGGTGAAGATGCTCATCGGCATGCGCAACCAGTTCACCGTGGTGGGCGACGACGATCAGTCGATCTACGCCTGGCGTGGCGCGCGCCCGGAAAACCTGATGCTGCTCAAGGAGGACTACCCCTCCCTGAAAGTGGTGATGCTCGAGCAGAACTATCGCTCCACTAGCCGTATCCTGCGCTGCGCCAACGTGCTGATCGCCAACAATCCCCACGACTTCGAGAAGCAGCTGTGGAGCGAGATGGGCGTGGGCGACGAAATCCGCGTGATCCGCTGCAAGAACGAGGAAGCCGAGGCCGAGCGCGTGGCCATGGAAATCCTTACCTTGCACCTGCGCACCAATCGCCCGTACAGCGACTTCGCCATCCTCTACCGCGGCAACTACCAGGCCAAGCTGATCGAGCTGAAGCTGCAGCACCACCAGGTGCCCTATCGCCTGTCGGGCGGCAACAGCTTCTTCGGTCGCCAGGAGGTCAAGGACCTCATGGCCTACCTGCGCCTGCTGGTCAACCCGGACGACGACAACGCCTACCTGCGAGTAATCAACGTGCCGCGCCGCGAGATCGGCTCGACCACGCTCGAAAAACTCGGCAACTACGCCACCGAGCGTGGCGTGTCGATGTATGCCGCCAGCGAGGAACTGGGCCTGGGCGAGCACCTGGATGCGCGCTACACCGAACGCCTGCAGCGCTTCAAGCACTGGCTCGACGGCGTGCGCCACAAGGTCGCCCTGGAAGACCCGATCGCTGCGCTGCACGAGATGGTCAAGGATATCGACTACGAGAACTGGATCCGCCAGAACACCGCCAGCGACAAGGCGGCGGATTTTCGCATCGGCAACGTCTGGTTCCTGATCGATGCGCTGAAGAACACCCTCGAGAAGGACGAAGAGGGTGACATGACCATCGAGGACGCCATCGGCAAGCTGGTGCTGCGCGACATGCTCGAGCGCCAGCAGGAAGAGGAAGAAAACGCCGAAGGTGTGCAGATGATGACCCTTCACGCCTCCAAGGGCCTGGAGTTCCCCTACGTGTTCATCATGGGCATGGAGGAGGAAATCCTCCCCCACCGCTCGAGCATCGAAGCCGACACCATCGAGGAAGAGCGCCGCCTGGCCTACGTGGGCATCACCCGCGCCCGTCAGACCCTGGCGTTCACCTTCGCCGCCAAGCGCAAGCAGTACGGCGAAATCATCGATTGCACGCCCAGCCGGTTCCTCGACGAACTGCCGCCGGACGACCTGGCCTGGGAAGGCCTGGAGGATGCGCCTGTGGAGGTGAAGGCGGCGCGGGGCAACAACGCGCTGGCCGACATCCGGGCCATGCTCAAACGCTGATCAACCATTACTCTTTCAACCTTTGCCGCTACCTTCTGGATGCGGCCACTCTTGCTACATCGAGGAATACACAGTGGAAGCACTGCATCAGAAGATTCGCGAAGAAGGCATCGTGCTTTCCGATCAAGTTCTCAAAGTCGACGCGTTTCTCAACCACCAGATCGATCCTGCACTGATGCAACTGATCGGTGACGAGTTCGCCCGCCTGTTCGCAGACTCCGGCGTGACCAAGATCGTCACCATCGAGGCGTCGGGTATCGCTCCGGCAGTGATGACCGGCCTGAAGCTGGGCGTGCCGGTGATCTTCGCCCGCAAGCACCAGTCGCTGACCCTGACCGAGAACCTGCTGACCGCTTCGGTGTATTCCTTCACCAAGCAGACCGAGAACACCGTGGCCATCTCGCCGCGGCACCTCAACAGCAGCGACCGCGTGCTGGTGATCGATGACTTCCTGGCCAACGGCAAGGCTTCCCAGGCGCTGATCTCGATCATCAAGCAGGCCGGCGCCACGGTGGCGGGCCTTGGGATCGTCATCGAGAAGTCGTTCCAGGGCGGCCGCGCCGAGCTGGACAGCCAGGGCTATCGCGTCGAATCGCTGGCTCGGGTGAAGTCGCTGGAAGGTGGGGTCGTGACCTTCATCGAGTAAGGCGGCGCCACACTCACTCGATTGTGGCCATTCAATGAGGGCCTCTTCGCGGGCAAGCCCGCTCCCACAGGTCAGCGCTGTACCGGTGGGAGTGGCGGTTCGCCGCTGCGACTTGCCCGCGAAGAGGTCGGCACTGACAGCTCCACGGGGCCTCGTTTGCTCCTAGCTTTTTTGACTCGCCTGCAACCCCGCCAGCAGCAACCGCTGGTACAGCTCCTCCTTCAGCCCCTGCGGTTCACTCAGCCCCATCCGCAGCAGATGCGCCGGATAGGCCTGAGGTTCTGGCGCATCCAGCGCAGCCTTGCCCAACTCCAGCACCTCGCTCAGCTTGAACTTGCTCTTGAGCCAGTTCAGCGCCCGCAGCAGGTCCTGCTCCTCAGGCGTGAAGTCGCTGCCCAACGGATACTCGGGGAACAACCCCGCATGCCGCGCCTTGATCGCCTCCAGGCGCTCGGGCGTGTTGTCGGTGAAACGTGCCGATAGCTCAAAGTCCCGCGCCAGCTTGCCGGCCTTCTTGGCCTGCTCCATCAAAGGCTTCTGGAAACGTGAGTCGCTGATCGCCAGCAGCCGTGCGATCACCTCGCTGTCGGTCTGCCCACGCAGGTCGGCGATGCCGTATTCGGTGATCACGATGTCGCGCAGGTGCCGGGGAATGGTGCAATGGCCGTACTGCCAGAACACATTCGACGTCACCTCGCCACCCGCCTCGCGCCAGCTGCGCAGCAGCAGGATCGAACGCGCGCCCTCCAGCGCATGGCCCTGGGCGACGAAGTTGTACTGCCCGCCCACGCCACTGAGTACCCGGCCATCCTCCAGTTGATCGGCCACCCCGGCGCCGAGCAGGGTCATGCCGAACACCGTGTTGACGAAGCGCGCATCGCGGCGCTGGCGACGTTTGAGCGCTTCGTCGCCATACAGCTCGTTGATGAAGCTGATGGCGGTCATGGCGAAGCGCTTGCGCTGTTCAAGAGGCATCTGCCGCAAGCGCCGGTAGAAATCCGCGCTACCGAGGAAGAATCCGCCATGCACCAGCACGCCCTGCTCGTCGGCCGGACGCCGCACCACGCCCGCTTCGGCCAGCGCCAGCAGGCCGTTGACGAACATCTCGCTGCAGCCGTAGAGCCCCTGAGCAAAGGCATCCATACCACCCTCACGCTCGATCAGCGTTTTCCAGGGGTTCAGGTCCAGGTCTTCGAGCAGCGCGCGGTAGCCGTCGTTGTCGCCCTGACGCGCGAGCAACGCAGCAGCCACGGCATCGCCCATGGCGCCGATGCCGATCTGCAGGGTGCCACCATCGCGCACCAGGGTGCTGGCGTGCAGGCCGATGCAATGATCCTGGAGGGTGACCGGCATGTTCGGCGTGGAAAACAGCCGACGCTGCTCGGGAGTGTCGATCAGCAGGTCGAAATCCTCGGCCGCAAGCTCGGCGTCGCCCGGCATGTAGGGCAGTTCGACATGCACCTGGCCAAGCAGCAGGATGGTTTCGCCGGCGGCGCGGCGCTTGGCGATCATCGGCAGCAGGTCGAGGGTGATATCGGGGTTGCAGGCCAGGCTCAGGTGATCCGGACGCTCGGGCGTGGCGGCGACGATCTGGGCGATGAGGTTCAGGCCCTTGGCGTTGATATCGCGCGCAGCGTGGCTGTAGTTGCTACTGACGTAGTCCTGCTGGGCGGTCTCGCTGTGCAGCAGCGAACCGGGCTGCATGAAGAACTGCTCGACACGGATGTTGGCCGGGAGGGTGTCGTTGCGCAGGTCGGCGAGGTAGTCGAGCTCTTCGTAGTCGGCGAACACGCGCTCGACGAAGGGTTCGAGGAAACGCCGCTGCAGGCCGTCACCCAGCGGCGGTCGGCCCAGGCTGAGGGCGGTGTAGATCGTCAGGCGGCGCTCGGGCAGGTCTCGGATGCGCGCATAGAGGGCGTTGACGAAGGCATTGGGTTTGCCCAGGCCAAGGGGCAGGCCCATGTGGATATGGGCGGGGAGACGGGCCAGGACCTGGTCGACGGCCTGGTCGATCGAGCAGCGGTGGGGCATGGGGGGCTCCTGTGGCTTTTTCGGGGCGTACAGGCTGTGACCATTACCCTAGCTGATTTGCTGAGCGGGCCGGCGCTTTCGCGGGCAAGCCCGCTCCTACGGGCAGATTCCCCCGCAAATGCAAAGCCCGCCATCGATGGCGGGCTTTGCGCAAATCCGGTCCGGCCTACAGCCCCGACATTTTCTTGATCGCACCCTTGAGCTCGTCGTCCGAGCAATCCGCACAGGTCCCCTTGGGCGGCATGGCGTTGATGCCAGTAATGGCCTTGGCCAGGATGCCGTCGAGGCCGCCCTGGTGATCGGCGCGCTCTTTCCAGGCGGCCGTGTCGCCGATTTTCGGCGCGTTCAGCAGGCCCGTGCCATGGCAGGCATTGCAGTGCTTGGCGATGATTTCATCGGGCGTCTTGGCGCCACCGCCACCGGCCGATACGGCCACTTCCATGCCCTTGCACTCCTGGCCCTGGACGCACACCTGCCCCACCGGTTCCAGGCGCTTGGCGATGTCGTCATTGGTCGCAGCGGTTGCATTGAGTGCCCAGAGGGCGAATACGGCTGCTGGTACGGCCAGCATCTTCTTGATTTGGTTCACGCGTACACCCTCATGGTGGCTAATCACGCCCGCGGCCACGGTTGGCGAGCGTTGAAAAGTATAGCGGCTACCCGGAAGGCGTGAAACGACCCCACACAGGAAAGGGGTATTGGCGAAACAATACGCTGCGCTGGATCAAAAGTTCGAAGGCGTGGCAGCACTGATCAGGCGGGCAGGTTCTTCGAAAGGGTTGCGGAAGCGGTGCGGGCGGGTGCTCTCGAAGTAGTAGCTGTCGCCCGCTTCGAGGATGAAGGTCTCCGCCCCGACCACGAGTTCCAGGCGGCCTTCGAGCAGGATTCCGGTCTCTTCGCCATCGTGGGTGAGCATCTCCTCCCCCGTGTCGGCGCCCGGTGGATAGACCTCGTTGAGAAAGGCGATGGCACGGTTGGGGTGCGATTTGCCGACCAGCTTCATGGTCACCGCGCCGTCGGAAATGTCGATCAGCTCGTGGGCCTTGTAGACGATCTGGGTAGGGCTTTCAGGGGCCAGCTCGACGGAAAAGAACTCGACCATCGACATGGGAATGCCGCTGAGCACCTTGCGCAGGGAGCTGATCGACGGGCTCACGCTGTTCTTCTCGATCATCGAGATGGTGCTGTTGGTTACGCCCGCCCGTTTGGCGAGTTCGCGCTGGGACAGGCCCTTGAGCTTGCGGATGGCTTGCAGTCGTTCGCCGACGTCCAAAGCTTGCGCCTCCAGAAACGGTCGAGGTGGGGTCAAATGTGAACGATATCATGGCAATGCCGTTCAGTATTTACAACACGCAAGACCCCAGCCTGTCCGCTTCAGCGCCTCATTCGCCGTAATAATCCAGCGGTACGCGCCGCAGATTGCAGAAGATCTGGTAGGGAATGGTGCCCGCCTGCTGCGCCACGTCACTGGCCAGGACCTGCTTGCCCCACAGTTCGACCGGGCTGCCGACACCCGCCTCGGGCACTTCGGTGAGGTCAACGCAGAGCATGTCCATCGAGACCCGGCCAATCAGTTGAGTCCGCTTGCCGGCGACCAACACCGGGGTGCCAGTGGGCGCGTGGCGTGGGTAGCCATCGGCGTAACCCATCGCGACCACGCCAACCCGGGTCGGGCGCGGGCTGGTGAACTTGGCACCGTAGCCGACCGGCTCACCGGTTGGCAGTTCGCGCACGCTGATGATGCGCGATTGCAGGGTCATCACCGGTTGCAGGCGCGCGGCTGCGGCCTGCGCGACCTCGAACGGCGTGGCGCCGTACAGCATGATGCCTGGGCGTACCCAGTCGCTCGGCACCTGCGGCCAGCCCAGCACACCGGGGGAGTTGCGCAGGCTGCACTCGGCGGCCAGCCCCTGGCGGGCGGCCTCGAACACCGCGACCTGCTGCTCGGTGGTCGAGGCATCGAGTTCGTCGGCGCGGGCGAAGTGGCTCATCAGCACGATGCGCGCGACCTTGCCGCTGGCCAGCAGACGCTGGTAGGCCTCGTGGTAGTCCTTGGGGTGCAGGCCGACGCGGTGCATGCCGCTGTCGAGCTTGAGCCAGATGTTCAGCGGCTTGCGCACGGCGGTCTGCTCGATCGCTTCGAGCTGCCACAGCGAGTGCACCACGCACCACAGGTCGTGCTCGGCGATCAGCGCCAGCTCGCTGGCCTCGAAGAAGCCTTCGAGCAGCAGCACCGGAGCCTTGATCCCTGCGGCACGCAGCTCCAGGGCCTCTTCGATGCAGGCAACGGCGAAACCGTCAGCCTCGGTTTCCAGCGCCAGGGCGCAACGTACCGCACCGTGGCCATAGGCATCGGCCTTGACCACGGCAAGGGCCTTGGCACCGGACAGTTCACGGGCCAGACGGTAGTTGTGACGGAGGGCTTGGAGGTCGATCAGGGCACGGGCGGGGCGCATGGAGGGCAGCCTTCTGGTGGATCTGTTTATGACGGAGGAACGGTGCTGGCCTTTTCGCGGGCAAACCCGCTCCCACAAGTCCTCATCCTGCCGTGGGAGCGGGCTCGCTCTTGAGGAAGCCAGCGCTGAAATTACTGGTGAGCCGACACCGGGCTACCTTGGCCAGCACTCTCGCGGCTGTTGCCATAGCGCGAGATATCCAGACCTTCGGCACTGATCTGCGGCTTCTTGCGCGCGATCAGGTCGGCCAGCAGGCGACCGGAACCGCAAGCCATGGTCCAGCCAAGGGTGCCGTGACCCGTATTCAGGAACAGGTTGCGGAACGCAGTACCGCCGACGATCGGGGTGCCATCCGGAGTGGCCGGGCGCAGGCCGGTCCAGAAACTGGCCTGGCTCAGGTCGCCGCCGCGAGGATAAAGGTCGTTGACGATCATCTCCAGCGTTTCGCGTCGACGCGGGTTCAGCGACAGGTCAAAACCGGCGATTTCAGCCATGCCACCGACACGGATACGGTTGTCAAAACGGGTGATGGCGACTTTGTAGGTTTCGTCGAGAATGGTCGAGGTCGGCGCCATGTCGGCATCGGTGATCGGCACGGTCAGCGAGTAGCCTTTGAGCGGATACACCGGTGCCTTGATGCCCAGCGGCTTGAGCAATTGCGGCGAATAGCTGCCCAGCGCCAGCACGTAGCGATCGGCGGTTTCCAGCTTGCCGTCGATCCACACGCCATTGATCCGGTCACCGGCATGGTCCAGGCGCTGGATGTTCTGGCCGAAACGGAACTCGACGCCCAGCTTGATGGCCATATCGGCCAGCTTGGTGGTGAACAGCTGGCAGTCGCCGGTCTGGTCGTTGGGCAGGCGCAGGGCGCCAGCAAGGATGTCCTTCACGCCCGCCAGCGCAGGCTCGACGCGGGCGATGCCGTCGCGG
Source organism: Pseudomonas sp. RW3S2 (assembly GCF_014268955.1). Lineage (NCBI taxonomy): Bacteria > Pseudomonadati > Pseudomonadota > Gammaproteobacteria > Pseudomonadales > Pseudomonadaceae > Pseudomonas > Pseudomonas sp. RW3S2. The sequence goes on from NZ_JABWRM010000010.1 coordinate 57,065, forward strand.
TCGAGCAGCTCGTAGGGCACGCCGGACTGCTCGAGCACCGCGATATCCTTGGCTGCGGCATCGACCTGGGCCTGGGTGCGGAACAGCTGGGTGGTGCCCAGGGTGCGGCTTTCGTAGGCGATACCGGTTTCGGCACGCAGCTCGTCGAGGCAGTCGCGGCTGTACTCGGACAGGCGCACCATGCGCTCCTTGTTCACCGCATAGCGATTGGCGGTGCAGTTGCGCAGCATCTGCGCCATCCACAGGTACTGGTCGATGTCACCGGTCAGCTTGATGGCAAGCGGTGCGTGGCGCTCGAGCAGCCACTTGATGGCCTTGAGCGGCACGCCGGGCGCGGCCCAGGGCGAGGCATAGCCAGGCGAGATCTGGCCAGCGTTGGCAAAGCTGGTTTCCATGGCCACCGCCGGCTGGCGATCGACCACTGTCACTTCGAAACCTTGCCGGGCCAGGTAGTAGGCACTGGCGGTTCCGATCACACCGCTACCAAGTACCAGAACTCGCATCGTCTATCCCTCGCACGCGGTACACCGCAGTCTTTTGTTGAAATGGCATGGATGCGGGCAGTATAAGAATCTCCACCCAGTGCATTTCACTATATAAAAACCTATATTTGGCGAGAATTCTCGGCAAAAACGCCTTTCACGGAGGGGCATCCCCTATGAGAACCCAACACCAGAGCAAACGTGAACTGGACAAGATCGACCGCAACATCCTGCGCATCCTGCAGAACGACGGCCGTATCTCCTTCACCGAACTGGGCGAGAAAGTCGGGTTGTCGACCACCCCCTGCACCGAGCGTGTCCGCCGCCTGGAACGTGAGGGCATCATCATGGGCTACAACGCCCGCCTCAATCCGCAACACCTCAAGGGTAGCCTGCTGGTGTTCGTCGAGATCAGCCTGGACTACAAGTCCGGCGATACCTTCGAAGAGTTCCGCCGCGCCGTCCTCAAGCTGCCCCATGTACTGGAGTGCCATCTGGTGTCGGGCGACTTCGACTACCTGGTGAAGGCGCGCATTTCCGAGATGGCCTCGTACCGCAAGCTGTTGGGCGACATCCTGCTCAAGCTCCCGCATGTGCGCGAATCGAAGAGCTACATCGTGATGGAAGAGGTCAAGGAGAGCCTCTGCCTGCCGATTCCGGACTGAACCGTCAGACCAGCACCTGGCGGGTACTGGCGATATAGCCATGGATCAGCCGCTCGGCCTCGGGCTCGATCGGCTGCTGCGGACCACAGCCACGGGGGCAGGCCATGCGCGGCGTGGTGCCGAACAGGCGGCAGATCAACGGGCGCTCTTCATAGACAGTGCAGCCTTGCGGGCCGAGGTGCACGCAGTCCAGGCGCTCCAGCGCGGCATCCTGCTCGGCCTGGGTCTTGCGCGGCAGACGGGCCATCTCTTCGCTGGACGTGGTGACCGGGCCGCAGCAGTCGTGGCAGCCCGGCTCGCATTCGAAGGACGGGATGAGTTCGCGCAGGAACTGGATCTTGTGGTTGCAGGGCATGGGCGGTGTGTCATCGGGATTTGTGAGGATTATAGGGCCATTCGTGGAACAAGCCTTCGCCCGGTTGCCCAACCGCGAAACCCCGGCTTATCCTCGCCCCCTTCGCACCGACCCCAGGGCCTCTCCAGATGATCAACAGCGCGCAGCACGCCGCCTCCTACTATGCCGCCAGCAGCGCGCCGCAACCGGATTACCCAAGCCTGGAAGGCGAGCACAGCGCTGACGTGTGCATCGTCGGCGGTGGATATTCGGGCTTGAATACCGCCATCGAACTGGCCGAGCGCGGCTTTTCGGTGATCCTGCTCGAAGCCCGCAAGATCGGCTGGGGCGCCAGCGGTCGCAATGGTGGGCAGTTGATCCGCGGCGTCGGCCACGATGTCGAGCAGTTCCTGCCGGTGCTTGGCGAGGATGGCGTACGCAGCCTCAAGTTGATGGGCCTGGAGGCCGTGGAGATCGCACGTCAACGCATCGAGCGCCACGCCATCGCCTGCGACCTGACCTGGGGTTACTGCGACCTGGCATACAAGCCCGCCGAGCTGGACGGTTTCGCTGAAAACGCCGAAGAACTGCGCAGCCTGGGCTACCGCCACGAGGTCCGCGTGGTGCCGGCCTCCGAGATCCGCAGCGTGGTCGGCTCCGACAGCTTCGTCGGCGGCCTGGTCGACATGGGCTCGGGCCACCTGCACCCGCTCAACCTGGCTCTGGGCGAAGCGGCCGCCGCCGAGCGCCTGGGCGTGAAGCTGCACGAGGGTTCGGCAGTAACCCGCATCGACTACGGCCCGCAAGTCCAGGTGCACACGGCGCGGGGCCGGGTGCGCGCCAGTACGCTGGTGCTGTGCACCAACGCCTACCACAACGACCTCAACCGCGAACTGGGCGGCAAGGTGCTGCCCGCCGGCAGCTACATCATCGCCACCGAACCCCTGGGCGAAGCACGTGCCCGCCAGTTGCTGCCACAGAACATGGCCGTGTGCGACCAGCGCGTGGCACTGGATTACTTCCGCCTGTCCGCCGATCACCGTCTGCTGTTCGGCGGCGCCTGCCACTACTCCGGGCGCGACCCGAAGGACATTGGCGCCTACATGGGCCCGAAGATGCTCAAGGTGTTCCCGCAGCTGGCCGGTGTGCGCATCGACTATCAGTGGGGCGGCATGATCGGCATCGGCGCCAATCGCCTGCCGCAGGTGGGGCGCCTGGCCAGCCAGCCCAACGTCTTTTACGCCCAGGCCTACTCCGGCCATGGCCTGAACGCCACGCACCTGGCCGGACGCCTGCTGGGCGAGGCCATCAGCGGCCAGCAGGCGGGGCGCTTCGACCTGTTCGCCAAGGTGCCGCACGCGACCTTCCCTGGCGGCAAGCACCTGCGCTCGCCGCTGCTGGCGCTGGGGATGCTCTGGTACCGGTTGAAGGAACTGCTCTGATCACGCTCGCCAGAATGGCTTGCACCCTTCCTCCCGGGCCTGCTGGCGGCTGATGCCGATATCCAGCAGTTGCTGATCGCTCAACTCGCGCAGCGCCCTGCGCGAGCGCCAGCGATGCACCATCAGCCCCAGGCGCCCCAAGCCCACAGGGGCGCTGGAAACCTTGGGCCACTGCCCTGCGCGCAGTTCTTCCGCCAACAGTTGCAGCCGTACATCGCTCAAGCCGTTCATTGCCATGTCTCCTGATTGCCTCGAAAGCTGGAGAAAGCATGCGCTCGGCAGACATGTACGATACAGATTCAACCCAGCGTTATTATTTCCATACAGAATTGGCAAAGCGGCGGCTGAATGCAGTATTTTTGGCCAATCTGTATCGCTCACCTTGCCCCCTGTGTGCAGGAGTATGCCGTGACCCTCTACATGAACCTCGCCGAATTGCTCGGTGCCCGGATCGAACAAGGCCTGTATCGTCCTGGCGAACGCCTGCCGTCGGTGCGCTCATTGAGCCTTGAGCACGGCGTCAGCCTGAGCACCGTACAGCAGGCCTATCGTCAGCTGGAGGACAACGGCCTGGTGGCTCCGCGCCCCAAGTCCGGCTACTTCGTCACGGAAAATCGCAGCCTGCCGGCCCTGCCCGCCATCAGCCGCCCCGCCCAACGCCCTGTGGATATCTCCCAGTGGGAGCAGGTGCTCGAGCTGGTACGCGCCAGCCCCCACCCGGACGTGATCCAGCTCGGCCGCGGCATGCCCGACATCGAAAGCCCGACGCTCAAGCCCCTGCTGCGCAGCCTTGCCCAGCTCAGCCGGCGCCTGGACATGCCAGGGCTGTACTACGACAACATCCACGGCAACGACGCCCTGCGCGAGCAGATCGCCCGCCTGACGCTCGACTCAGGCTGCAACCTCGGGCCGGGCGACCTGGTGGTGACCACCGGCTGTCATGAAGCACTGTCGACCAGCATTCGCGCAGTGTGCGAGCCGGGCGACATCGTGGCGGTGGATTCGCCCAGCTTCCACGGCGCCATGCAGACGCTCAAGGGCCTGGGCATGAAGGCGCTGGAGATCCCCACCGACCCGACCACCGGCATCAGCCTGGAGGCGTTGGAACTGGCGCTGGAGCAGTGGCCGATCAAGCTCATCCAGATCACCCCCAGCTGCAACAACCCGCTGGGCTACATCATGCCCGAGGCGCGCAAGAAGGCCCTGCTGACCCTGGCCCAGCGCTACGACGTGGCGATCCTCGAAGACGATGTGTACGGCGACCTGGCCTACACCTACCCACGCCCACGCACCATCAAATCGTTCGACGAGGATGGCCGCGTGCTGCTTTGCAGCTCGTTCTCCAAGACCCTGGCGCCGGGCCTGCGGGTCGGCTGGGTGGCGCCCGGGCGTTATCTGGAGCGGGTGCTGCACATGAAGTACATCAGCACCGGCAGCACCGCCTGCCAGCCCCAATTGGCGATCGCCGACTTCATCGCCGAAGGCCACTACCAGCCGCACCTGCGCCGGGTCCGGGCGCAGTACCACCGCGCCCGCGACCAGATGAGCGACTGGGTGACCCGCTACTTCCCGCCCGGCACCCGCGCCAGCCGGCCCCAGGGCGGCTTCATGCTGTGGGTGGAACTGCCCGAGAGCTTCGACACCCTGCGACTGAACCGTGCGCTGCTGGAACAGGGCGTACAGATTGCCGTGGGCAGCATTTTTTCGGCGTCGGGCAAGTACCGCCACTGCCTGCGCATGAACTTCGCCACCCGCGCCACCCCGGAAATCGAGGCGGCGGTACGCAAGGTGGGTGAAACTGCCTATCGCCTACTGGCGCAGGACAGCGGCGCCGGGTAACTTTGCAGCGCCTTCCACGGTCCAACCTTCCAGTGACCTGTCGTACAGGACGATTCGCCCTTGAGACTCCAGCGCGTTCTGCCTCTGCTGCTGGTGCTGCTGCTCGGCCTGAGCGGCTGCGCCAGCATCGATACACCTCGCGACGTGAGCCAGGCGCTGCCGGCCAACGACTCGGCGTTCGGCCGCTCGGTCCAGCGCCAGGCTGCGCCCTATGAGGGGCGCTCCGGCTTTCGCCTGCTGCCCAACAGCAACGAAGCCTTCCGCGCCCGTGCCGAGCTGATCCGCAACGCCCAGACCAGCATCGACCTGCAGTATTACATCGTCCACGATGGCCTGAGCACCCGCGCCCTCGTGCACGAGCTGCTGCGCGCCGCCGACCGCGGCGTGCGGGTACGCATCCTGCTCGACGACACCACCAGCGATGGCCTGGACAGCCTGATCGGCACCCTTGCTGCCCACCCCCATATCCAGATCCGCGTGTTCAACCCGCTGCACCTGGGCCGCAGCACCGGCCTGACGCGCGCCATGGGGCGGCTGTTCAACCTGTCGCTGCAGCACCGGCGCATGCACAACAAGCTGTTCCTGGTCGACAACAGCATGGCCATCGTCGGCGGGCGCAACCTGGGCGACGAGTACTTCGACGCCGAGCCCAACCTGAACTTCACTGACATCGACCTGCTGGGTGTAGGGCCTGTGGCCGAGCAGCTCGGGCATAGCTTCGACCAGTACTGGAACAGCGCCCTGAGCCGGCCGATCGGCGACTTCCTGTGGAGCACGCCGGACGCCAGCGACCTGCGCGCCAGCCGCCAGCGCCTGGAAACCTGGCTGGCGCAGGCCAGGGTGCAGCGCAAGGCTTTGTACGACCGACTGATGGCCTATCAGAGCGAGCCACGCCTGGACATCTGGCGCAACGAGCTGATCTGGGCGCACAGCCAGGCGCTGTGGGATGCGCCGAGCAAGGTGCTGGCCCGCGGCGAGCCAGACCCGCAGTTGCTGATGACCCAGCAACTGGCGCCCGACCTGAAGAACGTACACCGCGAGCTGATACTGGTCTCGGCCTACTTCGTGCCGGGCGAGCCAGGCCTGCTGTACCTCACCAGCCGCGCCGACGCCGGCACCTCGGTCAAGCTGCTGACCAACTCGCTCGAAGCCACCGATGTGCCGGCCGTGCACGGCGGCTATGCGCCCTACCGCCGCGCCCTGCTCGAGCATGGCGTGGAGCTGTTCGAGCTGCGTCGCCAGCCCGGAGACCCCAGCGCCGCGCGCGGCGTGCTCAGCTTCAAGGGTCAGTCCGATTCGAGCCTGCACAGCAAGGCGATGGTCTTCGACCGGCGCAAGACCTTCATTGGTTCTTTCAATTTCGACCCGCGTTCGGTGCTGTGGAACACCGAGGTCGGGGTAATGGTCGACAGCCCGGAGCTGGCTGAGTACACCCGCGCACTGGCTGAACAGGGCATGGCGCCGGCGTTGAGCTACCAACCGAAGCTGGTGGACGGGAAGATGGTCTGGGTGACCGAAGACAATGGCCAGATACATACCCTGACCGCTGAGCCGGGCGGGATATGGCGCCGGTTCAATGCCTGGGTGGCCAAGGCAGTGGGATTGGAGAAGATGCTGTAGTAGCGGGCCGTATAACGGCCCGCGCCCTTCAGGCAGACGCCGGCTCGAACGCGCCGGGACGCCGGGTCAGCAGCACCAGCCCTGCAGCCCCTGCAGCCATCAGGAACAGCAAGGCATGCCCACTGACCCACTGGCTCCCTGCCCCCGCCAGCAAAGGCCCGAGCAAACAACCGATACCCCACAATTGCGCCACATGGGCGTTGGCACGCACCAATGCGTCATCGCGATAACGCTCGCCGATCAGGATCAGCGACAGGGTGAACAAGCCCCCCGCGCTCGCACCGAACAGTACCCACAGCGGCCACACCGCCGGGGTGTGCAGCAGCAGCGGAATCGCCAGACTCGAACCCAGCAGACTCACAGCACAGCCACTGAACAAGGCTTGCCGGGACATGCGATCGGCTAGGGCGCCGATCGGCAACTGCAGTACGGCATCGCCGACCACGACGGTACTGACCATGAACAACGCCACTTCGGCGGTGAAGCCCTGCTGCAATACGTACACCGGCAAGAGCGTCAGGATCATCGCCTCGAATGCCGCGAACAACGCAATGGCCCAGGCGATTACCGGCAAGCGCCGGCAGAAGGCGAACAGGTCGCGGAAGGTCACGCTGCACGCCTCGGTCGACGGTGCACCACCGCGGCCAAGCAACAGCAAGGGCGCGAGCAACAGCAGGCCGGTCGCGGCCCAAAAACCGAAATCATCCTCCGAGCCGAGAAAGCCCAGCACCAGCGGCCCGGCCAGCTGGCTCAGGGCATAGCTGCTGCCATACAGCGCCACCAGCCGCCCCCGCCACTGCTCGACCACCAACTGGTTGATCCAGCTTTCGCCGAGGATGAACACCACCGTCAGCGACATGCCGATCAGCAGGCGCAGCGCCAGCCACAGCGCATAGCTGGGCAGCACCGCCACCAGTGCGATCGACAACGCCCCGCCCCACAGGCACAGGCGCATCGCCGAAGGCACGCCGACCCAGCCGGCCAGGCGACTGGCCAGGCTGGCGCCGAGCAGTACGCCGATTGCCGGCATCGCCGCCATCACACCAATGGCGAACCCACCGTAGCCCCAGCCTTCCAGGCGCAGGGACACCAGCGGCATGCTCACGCCGAGCGCAAGCCCGACACTGAGCACCGACGCCAGCACGGCAAAGTAGGTTCCCCAACGCATTGCAGCCTCCCAGGCAAATTTGTTCAGCCCCATTCGCGGGCAAGCCCGCTCCCACAGGTACGCCGCCGCTCTCAAGGACGGCGCTGGGCCTGTAGGAGCGGGCTTGCCCGCGAAGAAGACGACCGGATTACAGCTTGATCCAGGTCGCCTTCAGCTCGGTGTACTTCTCCAGTGCATGCAGCGACTTGTCACGGCCGTTGCCCGACTGCTTGAAGCCGCCGAACGGTGCGGTCATGTCGCCGCCATCGTACTGGTTGACCCATACACTGCCGGCACGCACGGCGCGGGCAGTCTTGTGCGCCTTGGAGATATCGGCGGTCCAGATGCCGGCTGCCAGGCCATACGGGGTGTCGTTGGCGATGGCGATGGCTTCTTCGGCGGTGTCGAAGGCGATCACCGACAGCACCGGGCCGAAAATTTCTTCCTGGGCGATCTTCATGGCGTTGGTCACGCCGTCGAAGATGGTCGGCTCGACGTAGGTGCCGCCGGTCTCTTCGAGGATGCGCTTGCCGCCCGCGAGCAGCTTGGCGCCGTCCTGATGACCGGCGTCGATGTACGACAGCACGGTATTCATCTGCTGGGTATCGACCAGCGCACCGACGGTGGTAGCCGGATCCAGTGGGTTGCCGGGCTTCCAGGCCTTGAGGGCCTCGACCACCAGCGGCAGGAACTTGTCCTTGATCGAGCGCTCGACCAGCAGACGCGAGCCAGCGGTGCAGACCTCGCCCTGGTTGAAGGCGATGGCACTGGCAGCGGCTTCGGCAGCGGCCTGCAGGTCGGGGGCGTCGGCGAAGACGATGTTCGGGCTCTTGCCACCGGCTTCCAGCCAGATACGCTTCATGTTCGATTCGCCGGCGTACACCATCAGTTGCTTGGCGATCTTGGTCGAACCGGTGAACACCAGGGTATCGACATCCATGTGCAGGGCCAGGGCCTTGCCGACGGTGTGGCCGTAGCCAGGCAGCACGTTCAGCACGCCTGCCGGGATGCCGGCCTCGATGGCCAGTTGAGCGATGCGGATGGCGGTCAGCGGGGACTTCTCGGAAGGCTTGAGCACCACCGAGTTGCCGGTGGCCAGCGCCGGGCCGAGTTTCCAGCAGGCCATCAGCAGCGGGAAGTTCCAAGGGACGATGGCGCCCACGACGCCTACCGGCTCGCGGGTGACCAGGCCGAGCTGGTCATGCGGGGTCGGTGCGACCTCGTCGTAGACCTTGTCGATGGCTTCGGCGGTCCAGTGGATGGCCTGGGCAGCGCCCGGGATGTCGATGGTGGAGGAGTCGCCGATCGGCTTGCCCATGTCCAGGGTTTCCAGCAGCGCCAGTTCCTCGACATGCTTGCGCAGCAGGTCGGCGAAGCGGATCAGCTTGGCCTTGCGCTTGGCGGGAGCCAGTTGCGACCAGACGCCGGAGTCGAAGGTGGCGCGGGCGTTTTCCACGGCGCGGTTGGCGTCGGCCAGGTCGCAACTGGCAACCTTGGCCAGGAAGCGTCCGTCGACAGGGCTCAGGCACTCGAAAGTTTCGCCGGAGGCGGCGTCGGTGTATTCGCCGTTGATGAAGGCACGGCCTTCGATCTTCAGTTGCTGGGCACGCTGTTCCCAATCCGCACGAGTCAGGGTGGTCATACGAAACTCCTCCTCTTGTTAAGGTGCAGCCCCGTATTGAGGACTCACGGGCACTGTCAGAAATTCTGGCCGGGCGACAAGCGCACACGGGCATCCGACACCCTAAACCAGGCCGGTTAAACTATCAATATATTTGACACGAATGGCTTAAAAGCCTACTGATGTGCATTTTATTAAACAACAACAGGGTATCCAGCATGAGCATCGACAGCATCATCGACTTCGCCCAGGTCCTCACCGAAGCCGAGCGCTATCGCCCGGCGGCCGAGAAGATCCTCAAGGGCGAGCCGGACCAGGCGGTTTACAACCACTATTCGAGCCCCTGCGGGCAGTTTGCCGCAGGCGTCTGGGAGGGTGAGGTCGGCCAGTGGACGGTGAACTACACCGAGCACGAGTATTGCGAGATCGTCCAGGGCGTATCGGTGCTGCGCGACCAGGACGGCGGCGCCAAGACCCTGCGGGCCGGTGACCGTTTCGTCATCCCGGCCGGCTTCAAGGGCACCTGGGAGGTGCTGGAGCCGTGCCGCAAGATCTATGTGATGTTCGAGCAGAAGTGACAGGGCTTGCGAGGATTAAGTACCGCATCCGTCGAACGAGGATTGCAACGATGGCAGCGTCCACTTCCGGACAGTCGACAAGGAACAGCATATGACTACCGACATCCTCGCCCCTGCACGCCACGTCATCGGTTCGCGCTACGTTGAAAGCGTGAACGCCTATGTTCTCGAGCTGACGGGCCTGGCAACCGTCCGGGTCGTTACCGGTGCAGACCTGCGGGACTTCAAGCACGACCAGGTCAGGATCGATGTAGACGAAGAAGGCTTCATAACCGGCCTGCGCAACTGCTGAAACCTGCGGCGCGCGCACTAGCCTGAACAGACAGCAATAAAAAAACCCGCTTCCTTTCGGTTGCGGGTTTTTTTGGTTGCCGGATCAATTACTTGATCTTGGCTTCCTTGTACACCACGTGCTTGCGAACGACCGGATCGTACTTCTTGATCTCGATCTTGTCCGGAGTGGTGCGCTTGTTCTTGTCGGTGGTGTAGAAGTGGCCGGTACCGGCACTCGAAACCAGACGGATCAATTCACGCATGATGTTCTCCCTTAAACCTTGGCGCCAGCTTTACGGATGTCGACCAGAACGGCATCGATGCCGCGCTTGTCGATGATACGCATGCCTTTGGCGGAAACGCGCAGACGCACGAAACGATTCTCGGATTCAACCCAGAAACGGTGGTGCTGCAGGTTCGGCAGGAAACGACGACGGGTTTTGTTGTTTGCGTGGGAAATGTTGTTCCCGGTTACCGGACCCTTACCGGTAACTTGACAGACTCTCGACATGCCTCAGCCCTCTAAAACCACATGCCCAACCCGGCATGGGTTGGCCGCTTAATCTCTCAGTCTATGGCGCCAAGGCGCCGTGTTTCCGGGGGTCTTATCGAACCGGCTCAAATGAGCGACAGACCGAGCCCCTAGAAAAGAGCGCTGCTTTATACCAGAAAGGGTCGGCCACAACAACAGAAGATGCACATTCCGATCGGGCCGATCGCGCCCGGCCAGCATAGCGACAAGGCCCGCGCACTGTCGACCGCTCGTCGCCGCACGGCATAAAAATCAGGTGGCCATTTCCCGACCGGCGCACTAGGGTAGGACGTTTCCTATTCCAGACTGCACTGGCAGATGGGCCCCTGACCAGCCGAGGATCCACCATGCGCGTCGCCGCCCTTTCCGTTCTATTCACTTCCCTGCTCGCCGCAGGTCTTGCCCAGGCAGCGCCGCTGTCGGTGTGCACCGAGGCCAGCCCGGAAGGTTTCGACGTGGTTCAGTACAACTCGCTGACCACCACCAACGCCTCGGCCGACGTGCTGTTGAACCGCCTGGTCGAGTTCGACGCCGCCCAGGGCAAGGTGGTGCCGAGCCTTGCCCAAAGCTGGACGGTCTCCAAAGACGGCCTGGTCTATGACTTCACGCTGCGCAATGGCGTGAAGTTCCACAGCACCGACTACTTCAAGCCGACCCGCGAGCTGAATGCCGACGACGTGCTGTTCAGCTTCCAGCGCATGCTCTACCCCGCCCATGCCTGGCACAAGACCGCACCTGGTGGTTATCCGCACGCCCAGTCGCTGCAGCTGGGCAGCCTGATCAAGTCGATCGAGGCGCCCGACCCGCAGAGCGTGCGCTTTACCCTCACCCACCCGGACGCGACCTTCCTGGCCACCCTGAGCATGGGTTTCGCCTCGATCTACTCGGCCGAGTACGCCGACAAGCTGATGAAGGACGGCACGCCCGAAAAACTCAACAGCCAGCCCATCGGCACCGGCCCGTTCGTGTTCCAGCGCTTCCAGAAGGACGCCCTGGTGCGCTACCGCGCCAACCCTGACTACTTCGACGGCAAGCCTGCGGTCGACCCGCTGGTGTTCGCCATCACCACCGACCCGAACGTGCGCCTGCAGAAGCTCAAGCGCAACGAATGCCAGGTGGCCCTGTCGCCCAAGCCGCTGGACATCGCCGAAGCCGCTCAGAACGACAAACTCAAGGTCGCCTCCACCCCGGCCTTCATGACCGCCTTCGTCGCCATCAACAGCGAGCACCCGCCGCTGGACAAACCCGAAGTGCGCCAGGCGATCAACCTGGCCTTCGACAAACCGGCCTACCTCAAGGCGGTGTTCGAAGGCACCGCCACCGCCGCCAACGGCCCCTACCCGCCCACCACCTGGAGTTACGCCAAGGACCTGCCCGGCTACGCGCTGGACCTGAAGAAAGCCAAGGCGTTGCTGACCAAGGCCGGCCTTGCCGACGGCTTCAGCACCACGATCTGGACCCGTCCGTCGGGCAGCCTGCTCAACCCCAACCCGAGCCTCGGCGCCCAGATGCTCCAGGCCGACCTGGCGAAAGTCGGCATCAAGGCCGAGATCCGCGTGATCGAATGGGGCGAGTTGATCCGCCGCGCCAAGGCCGGCGAGCACGACCTGCTGTTCATGGGCTGGGCGGGTGACAACGGCGACCCGGACAACTTCCTCAGCCCGCAATTCTCGTGCGCGGCGATCAAGTCGGGGACCAACTTCGCGCGGTTCTGCGACAGCCGTCTCGACCAGTTGATCAATGCCGGGCGTACCACCAACGACCAGAGCGTGCGCAGCAGGCTGTACCAGCAGGCACAGACGCTGATCCAGCAGCAGGCGCTGTGGCTGCCGCTGGCCCATCCGAAAGCCTCGACCTTGCTCAGCAATCGCGTGAAGGGGTATCAGGTGAGCCCGTTCGGGCGGGTGGACTTCAGCAAGGTATCGGTGGAGCGCTGACTGACGTCCGGTGTCGGCCTTTTCGCGGGCAAGCCCGCTTCTACAGGGATTGGGCTGGCCTTTGGATTTTGAGCAAGACAGTTGCTCCTATGCTCCGATCCATCCCTGCTCGACCATCGACAACGGCTCGCCATCGCCGACGATCACATGATCGAGCACGCGCACATCGATCAGCGCCAGTGCTTGCTTCAAGGTGCGGGTCAAATGCACGTCATCCTGGCTGGGCTCGCTGTTGCCCGACGGGTGGTTGTGGCACAGGATAAGCGCCGCCGCGTTGTGCGCCAGGGCTCGACGCACGACCTCGCGAGGATAGACGACCGCTCGATTGATCGTGCCTCTGAACAGGATCTCGAACGCCAGCGGCCTGTGCTTGTTGTCCAGAAACAGACACCCGAACACCTCGCTGCTCTCATGCCGCAGCATGGACTTCAGGTAGCGCCGCACTACCGTCGGACTGTCCATGGCCGATTCTCGCTCGATGGTGGTCGCCAGGTGCCGGCGCCCTATCTCCAACACCGCCTGTAACTGGCTGTACCTGACCGGCCCCAGCCCAAGTTCGCCCAGGAAAGCTTCCCGGTCGGCCTCAAGCAACTGACGCAGGCTGCCGAACTTCGCCAGCAACCCCCGCGCCAGCTCCACGACATTGCGACCACGCACGCCAGACCCTAGAAACACGGCCAGCAGTTCCGCATCCGACAGACTGCTCGCCCCACGCGCCAGCAACTTCTCCCTCGGCCGCTCGTCCAGCGGCCATTCCCTGATGTTCATACCCCTCCTTGCGTTGTACTGCGGTGCCTTCAAGCCCTGTGTTAATCTATTTCGCCTCGTTAAATGCGACGTTCTGCCGCAGGCAATTTCAAACGTCGCCGCCCGCTTTCACTGGAAAAAGGCAAGCCTATGCAGCGGCTGTATCGCAAGCGCATCGTTCTCGGCGTGGGTGGCGGCATTGCCGCCTACAAGAGCGCCGAGCTGATTCGCCGACTCCTGGAACACGGCGCGCAGGTGCGTGTCGTCATGACCCGCGGGGGCGCCGAGTTCATCACTCCGCTGACCCTGCAGGCGCTCTCCGGCCACCCGGTGCACATGGACCTGCTCGACCCCGCCGCCGAGGCTGCGATGGGTCATATCGAACTGGCCAAGTGGGCCGACCTGGTGCTGATCGCCCCGGCCACCGCCGACCTCATGGCGCGCATGGCCCAGGGCATGGCCGATGACCTGCTGACCACGCTGGTACTGGCCACCGACGCCACCGTCGCCGTCGCCCCGGCCATGAACCAGGCCATGTGGCGCGACCCGGCCACCCAGGACAACCTAGAGCTGCTCAAGCGCCGTGGCATCCAGGTGTTCGGCCCCGCCTCCGGCAGCCAGGCCTGCGGCGACGTCGGCCTGGGCCGCATGCTCGAAGCCACCGACCTTGCCTGGTGCGCCGCCGAGAGCTTCAAGCGCCAGGCCCTGACCGGCAAGCACGTGCTGATCACCGCCGGCCCCACCCAAGAGAACATCGATCCGGTGCGCTACATCACCAATCATAGTTCCGGGAAGATGGGCTTTGCCCTGGCCGAAGCGGCCGCCGAGGCCGGGGCCCGGGTGACCCTCGTCACTGGCCCTGTGCACCTGGCAACGCCTGACCGGGTCAACCGCATCGACGTGGTGAGCGCGCGGGACATGCTCGCGGCCTGTGAAGCCGCAATGCCGTGCGACCTGTTCATCGCCTCGGCAGCAGTCGCGGACTACCGCCCCGAGGTGGTCGCCCCGCAAAAGCTCAAGAAAGACCCTACGACTGGCGACGGCATGCTGCTGCAGATGGTGCGCAATCCGGATATCCTTGCCACCCTCGCTGGCCGCGCCGACCGCCCGTTCAGCGTCGGTTTCGCTGCCGAGACCGAGCACCTGCTCGATTACGCCACGCGCAAGCTCAAGGACAAGAACCTCGACCTGATCGTCGCCAATGATGTGGCCAACCCCAGCATCGGCTTCAACAGCGAGGAAAACGCCCTGACCGTGATCGACCGCCAGCAGCACCAGACCCTCTTCGCGCAGACCAGCAAGGGCAAGATCGCCCGGCAACTGGTCGCCTTCATCGCCGAACGGCTCAATCAGGTTCAATAAGTTCCATGCACGCTCTTCAAGCCAAGATCCTCGACCCACGCCTGGGTACCGAATTCCCCCTGCCGCAATACGCCACCCCCGGCTCCGCCGGCCTGGACCTGCGCGCCCTGCTCAAGGAGGACACCGTCCTCGAGCCGGGCCAGACCCTGCTGATCCCCACTGGCCTGTCGATCTACATCGGCGATCCGGGGCTGGCGGCGATGATCCTGCCGCGCTCGGGCCTTGGCCATAAGCACGGTGTGGTGCTGGGCAACCTGGTCGGTCTGATCGACTCGGACTACCAGGGCGAGCTGATGGTCTCGTGCTGGAACCGCGGCAACACCCCGTTCACCATCAGCATCGGCGAGCGCATCGCCCAGCTGATCCTGGTACCGGTGGTGCAGGCGCATTTCGACATCGTCGAAGCCTTCGACGAAACCCAGCGTGGCAGCGGTGGTTTCGGCCACTCCGGCACCCGCTGAGCCGACCGTCGGGGCCATGGACGGCGAACTCTCGGGGCTATCTACCGTCCAAGCGTTCAGTTTGCGCTTACCCAGAAGCCTTTGACCCTTGGAGTCCCCAGAGATGAACGACATGGCCCAACTGGTACCCGCATTGCCGGACAGCATCTTCCGTGCCTATGACATCCGCGGCATCGTCGGCAAGACACTGCACGCCGAAACCGCCTACTGGATCGGCCGCGCCATCGGTGCCCAGACCCGAGCCCAGGGCGAGCCGAAAATCTCCGTGGGCCGTGACGGCCGCCTGTCCGGCCCGATGCTGGTCGAGCAACTGATCCAGGGCCTGGTCGATGCCGGTTGCCAGGTCAGCGACGTCGGCCTGGTGCCCACCCCCGCGCTGTACTACGCCGCCAACGTGCTGGCCGGTACTTCAGGCGTGATGCTCACCGGCAGCCACAACCCGTCGGACTACAACGGCTTCAAGATCGTCATCGCTGGCGATACGCTGGCCAATGAACAGATCCAGGCCCTGCTGACCCGCCTCAAGACCAACGACGTACCGCGCGGCGAAGGCCGTGTGGAAAAGGTCGAGATCCTCGAGCGCTACTTCCAGCAGATCGTCGGTGACGTGAAACTGGCCAAGCGCCTGAAGGTGGTGGTCGACTGCGGCAACGGCGCCGCTGGCGTGATCGCTCCGCAACTGATCGAAGCGCTGAACTGCGAGGTGATCCCGCTGTTCTGCGAGGTCGACGGCAACTTCCCCAACCACCACCCGGACCCGGGCAAGCCCGAGAACCTCGAAGACCTGATCGCCAAGGTCAGGGAGACCGGCGCCGACCTCGGCCTGGCCTTCGACGGCGACGGTGACCGCGTTGGCGTGGTGACCAACACCGGCAGCATCGTCTACCCCGACCGCCTGCTGATGCTCTTCGCCCAGGACGTGCTATCGCGCAACCCCGGCGCCGAGATCATCTTCGACGTCAAATGCACCCGTCGCCTGACGCCGCTGATCGAACAGCACGGCGGCCGCGCCCTGATGTGGAAGACCGGTCATTCGTTGATCAAGAAGAAGATGAAACTGACCGGCTCGCTGCTGGCCGGCGAGATGAGCGGACACATCTTCATCAAGGAACGCTGGTACGGTTTCGACGATGGCATCTACAGTGCCGCGCGCCTGCTGGAAATCCTCAGCAAGGCCGACCAGGATGCCGAAAACCTGTTCGCCGCGTTCCCGAACGATATTTCCACGCCGGAAATCAACATCGATGTGACCGACGAGAGTAAATTCAGCATCATTGATGCACTGCAACGCGACGCCGACTGGGGCGAAGCCAACCTGACCACCATCGATGGTGTGCGGGTCGACTACCCACACGGCTGGGGCCTGGTCCGCGCCTCCAACACCACACCGGTGCTGGTGCTGCGCTTCGAGGCCGACAGCGAGGCAGAACTCGACCGTATCAAGGCTGTATTCCGCACGCAGTTGCTGCGGGCCGAACCTGGCCTGCAACTGCCGTTCTGACCGACTATCTGTTCCTCACTGGAGCCCTGCATGACCCTCGATCGCGATGCCGCTTCCCATGTAGCCGAAGTTTTGTCCGAAGCGCTGCCCTACATCCGCCGCTTTGTCGGCAAGACCCTGGTGATCAAGTACGGCGGCAACGCGATGGAGAGCGAAGAGCTCAAGACCGGCTTTGCCCGTGACATCGTGCTGATGAAGGCGGTGGGCATCAACCCGGTCGTCGTGCACGGCGGCGGCCCGCAGATCGGTGACCTGCTCAAGCGCCTGTCGATCGAGAGCCACTTCATCGACGGCATGCGCGTCACCGATTCGGCGACCATGGACGTGGTGGAGATGGTCCTGGGCGGCCAGGTCAACAAGGATATCGTCAACCTGATCAACCGCCACGGCGGCAGCGCCATCGGCCTGACCGGCAAGGATGCGGAGCTGATCCGCGCCAAGAAGCTCACCGTCAGCCGCCAGACCCCCGAGATGACCACCCCGGAAATCATCGACATCGGCCATGTCGGCGAAGTCGTGGGCGTGAACACCGAGCTGCTGAACATGCTGGTCAAGGGCGACTTCATTCCGGTGATCGCGCCAATCGGCGTGGGCGCCAACGGTGAGTCGTACAACATCAACGCCGACCTGGTCGCCGGCAAAGTCGCCGAGGCCCTGAAAGCCGAGAAGCTGATGCTGCTGACCAACATCGCCGGCCTGATGGACAAGCAGGGCCAGGTCCTCACCGGCCTGACCACCGAGCAGGTCAACGAGCTGATCGCCGACGGCACCATCTACGGTGGCATGCTGCCGAAGATCAAGTGCGCACTGGAAGCCGTGCAGGGTGGCGTGAACAGCTCGCACATCATCGATGGCCGGGTGCCGAACGCGGTGCTGCTGGAGATCTTCACCGACAGCGGCGTGGGCACCCTGATCACCAACCGCAAGCGTCACTGATGCGTTGATCGCTGACCCGCTCCTGCAAAACCCCCGTAGGAGCGGCGGTTCGGCGCCCCGACTTGCCCGCGAAAAGTACGCCCCGACAAGCCTGCACCTACAAGGATCACGCAGGCTTGCTCCAAACCCAAAATGAAACATGGCGCAATGCCATTACTTTTCTCTGTCCCGCCCTCAACTTTCTCTCCAGGCTGCCGACACAACGTGGCAGAATGCACGCCCGCTGCAAATAGTTACTATTTACCTGGAGAACTCGCGTGAAATACGCATCACAAGGACTCGTGCTGGCAGCTGCCGTCGCGCTCGGGTCCATCGCCGGCTGCGCTACCGAAACTTCCACCGCCGTGGCCGTACAACAGGTCGAGAGCGTCAGCCGCCCGTACAGCGGCGTGCGTGCACCGATCGCCGTAGGCAAGTTCGACAACCGTTCGAGCTACATGCGCGGCATCTTCTCCGACGGCGTCGATCGCCTCGGCGGCCAGGCCAAGACCATCCTGATCACCCACCTGCAGCAGACTGGCCGTTTCAACGTGCTGGACCGCGACAACATGGGTGAGATCCAGCAGGAAGCGGCCATCAAGGGCCAGGTCCAACGCCTGAAGGGCGCTGACTTCGTCGTGACCGGCGATGTCACCGAATTCGGCCGCAAGGAAGTCGGCGACCACCAGCTGTTCGGCATTCTCGGCCGTGGCAAGACTCAGATCGCCTACGCCAAGGTCGCGCTGAACATCGTCAACATCAGCACTTCCGAAGTGGTCTACTCGAGCCAGGGCGCAGGCGAATACGCCCTGTCCAACCGTGAGGTCATCGGCTTCGGCGGTACCGCCAGCTACGACTCGACCCTCAATGGCAAGGTCCTCGACCTGGCCATGCGCGAAGCGGTGAACAAGCTGGTCGGCGCTGTCGAAAGCGGCCAGTGGAAGCCGCAAGCGCAGTAAGACCCTGCAGCAAGACGACAACGACAAGGAAGCACGTAGATGAGCATCACCCGCTCGGCCTGGCGCACTGGCGCCGGGCTCCTGCTGGCCAGCGCCCTGCTGGTCGGTTGCAACTCGCAGAAGCCGCTGTACCAGTGGGAAAGCTACCAGCCGCAAGTGCGCGAATACTTCAACGACCAGTCCAAGGAAGAACAGGTCATCGCCCTGGAGCGCGACCTGGAGAAGATCAAGGCCAAGAATGGCGCCGTCCCGCCTGGGTATCACGCGCAACTGGGCCTGCTCTATTCGAGCCTGGGCAAGGACGACCAGATGATCCAGCAGTTCCGCACCGAGAAGGCGCTGTTCCCTGAATCGGCGGCGTACATGGACTTCCTGATGAAGAACGCCACGCAAGGAGCGAAGCAGTGATCAAGCGCCTCACCCAATTGATCGTCGGCGCCTGCGTGCTGGCCCTGTTCGCCGGCTGTGCCGAGCGCAAGACCACCGACTACGCGGCCTACAAGCAGAGCCGTCCGAAGTCGATCCTGATCGTGCCGCCGCTGAACAACTCGCCGGACGTCAAGGCCAGCTACAGCATGCTCGCGCAGGTCACCTACCCGCTGGCCGAAGCGGGCTACTACGTGATGCCGGTGGCGCTGGTCGCCGAGACCTTCCGCCAGAACGGCATGACCACCCCGGCTGACATCCACGAGCTGCCGACCGCCAAGCTGCACGAGATCTTCGGTGCCGACGCGGCGCTGTACGTGACCGTCAGCGACTACGGCACCCGCTACATGGTGCTGAGCAGCGCGACCATCGTGACCGCCAGCGCCAAGCTGGTCGACCTGAAGACCGGCACCACCCTGTGGACTGGCACCGCCACTGCATCCAGCGAGGAGGGCCGGCAGAACCAGGGCGGCCTGATCGGCATGCTGATCACAGCAGCAGTGAACCAGGTCATCAGCAGCGTGCAGGAAGACGCCGGTTATCCGATCGCCGGTATCACCAGCGCGCGCCTGCTGTCGCCGAACCCGAACGGCGGGATCCTGTACGGGCCGCGTTCGCCGAAGTACGGCACGGACTAAGCGGCGACTGCTTCGCGGGCAAGCCCGCTCCCACAGCGGCGGTAGACCTCTGTTGGAGCAACTGTCTTGCTCAAAAGCTAGAAGCCAGCCCAATCCCTGTGGGAGCGGGCTTGCCCGCGAAAAACCCGCCGCCGATCCAATGAAAAAGGCGACCCACATGGGTCGCCTTTTTCATTACCGATCCGAGATCAGATCCCGTACTGCGCGCGATACGCCTCGACCGCCGGCAGGTGTTGCTTGAGCTGGGGATCGTCGGCCAGGAACTCCAGTACCTGCGTCAGCGAAACGATGCTGACCACCGGAATGCCGAAATCACGCTCCACTTCCTGGATCGCCGAAAGCTCGCCATTGCCACGCTCTTCGCGGTTCAGTGCGATCAGCACGCCTGCGGCGTTGGCCTGCTGGCCCTTGATGATCTGCATCACTTCGCGGATGGCGGTACCGGCAGTGATCACGTCGTCGATGATCAGCACGTCACCGGCCAGCGGGGCGCCAACCAGGCTACCACCCTCGCCGTGATCCTTGGCTTCCTTGCGGTTGAAGCACCATGGCACATCGAGCTGATGCTGCTCGGCCAGGGACACCGCCGTGGCCGCTGCCAGCGGAATGCCCTTGTACGCCGGGCCGAACAGCACGTCGAAGGGGATCTTGCTGTCGACGATGGCGGCCGCATAGCAGCGCCCCAGCTGGGCCAGGGCCGATCCGCTGTTGAACAGGCCGGCGTTGAAGAAGTACGGGCTGGTACGCCCCGATTTCAGGGTGAATTCACCGAAGCGCAGAACGCCGCGATCGATGGCAAAACGAATGAAGTCGCGCTGATACGGCTGCATGAAAAGTCCCGGACACCACGGATTTAGCTAAATGAGTTGAGCTCGGGTATCATACACGCACGAGATTTTTGGGGCCATTTATGCGGATCATCAGTGTGAACGTGAATGGCATTCAGGCTGCGGCCGAGCGTGGACTGCTCAGCTGGCTGCAAGCCCAGAATGCCGACGTCATCTGCCTTCAGGATACCCGCGCCTCGGCCTTTGAACTCGATGACCCAGCTTTCCAGCTCGATGGCTATTTCCTTTATGCCTGCGAAGCGGAAGTGCCTGCCCAAGGTGGCGTGGCGCTCTACTCGCGCATGCAGCCCAAGGCAGTCATCACCGGCCTGGGCTTCGAGACGGCCGACCGTTACGGGCGCTACCTGCAAGCAGATTTCGACAAGGTAAGCATCGCCAGCCTGCTGCTGCCTTCGGGAATGAACGGCGACGAAGACTTGAACCAGAAGTTCAAGTTGATGGATGACTTCGCCAAGTACCTGGACAAGCAGCGTCGCAAGCGTCGCGAATACATCTATTGCGGCTCGTTCTACGTGGCGCAGCAGAAGCTCGACATCAAGAACTGGCGCGACAGCCAGCAGTCGCCGGGCTTCCTGCCGCCAGAGCGGGCCTGGATGGACGCGATCATCGGCGAAATGGGCTATGTCGACGCCCTGCGCGAAGTCAGCCGCGAAGGCGACCAGTACAGCTGGTGGCCGGACAACGAACAGGCCGAGATGCTCAACCTGGGCTATCGCTTCGACTACCAGATCCTCACCCAGGGTCTGCGCCGCTTCGTGCGCAGTGCGCGTCTGCCGCGCCAGCCGCGCTTCTCGCAGCACGCGCCACTGATCGTCGACTACGACTGGACGCTGACCATCTGAAGACCTGCGGGGCCTGTAACCAGGCCCCGCATTTCGTTACAGACTCTCCTCGACCTCGCCAGGCAGCTCCTCATCCAGGTGCAGCCACGGCAGTCGGCTGCCGGTCCAGATGTGCCGATTGGCCCGCACCTGCTCTGGCCGGTCCAGCGTCGCCACCGTCACATCGATGCTCAGCGGACTGTGCGTCGTCTCCAGCGCCACATGCGCGCCACAGTCGCCGCAGAAGTAGCGCGTGCAACTGGCCGGGGCCATATAACGCTTCGGCTCACCCGCCATCCACTGGAAGCCCTTGCGCGGCAGGGTGAGCCAGGTCACCACCAGCCCGCCGCTGACCCGTCGACAGATCGAGCAGTGGCAATGGGCGATATCCGTCAGGTCACCCTCCAGTCGATAGCGCAGGGCACCGCAATGGCACCCGCCTTCCAGTACGTCATTCATGAAACGACCTCCCGTCGCCTTCATCGAGGCGAAAGCTGGCTGAAAGCTTGCGCCCCTAGGATAGCCCCACCTCCGGCGACAGACCGGCCAGCCAGGGTGTCCGCCAACGTGCGCACCCGGCCCAATCAACAACAACAATGGTGATACCGATGCTTTCCTGTGCCCGCCTCCCCGCAGTACCCCTCACGCTATTCCATGCACAGCGCCTGACGCGCTGATCCGCCCGAATCGTCCGTCCTTTCGCCGCGCCCTGCCTGGAGTACCGCCATGCTGACCTTCCTTGGCTTTGCCATGGTCATCACCTTCATGTACCTGATCATGACCAAGCGCCTGTCGGCCTTGATCGCCCTGATCCTGGTTCCGATCCTGTTCGCGCTGTTCGGCGGTTTCTCCGCCAAGATCGGCCCGATGATGCTCGAAGGCATCAGCAAGCTCGCGCCTACCGGCGTGATGCTGATGTTCGCCATCCTCTACTTCGCCCTGATGATCGACTCCGGCCTGTTCGACCCGGCCGTGCGCAAGATCCTCAAGCTGGTCAAGGGCGACCCGCTGAAAGTCTCGGTCGGCACCGCCGTGCTGGCTTTGGTGGTCTCGCTCGACGGTGACGGCGCCACCACCTACATGATCTGCTGCGCCGCCATGCTGCCGCTGTACAGCCGCCTGGGCATGAGCCCGCGAATCATGGCCGGCCTGATCATCCTCGCCGGTGGCGTGATGAACATGACCCCCTGGGGCGGCCCGACCGCCCGCGCTGCAAGCGCGCTGCACGTCGACCCTTCGGACATCTTCGTGCCGATGATCCCGGCCATGGCCTTCGGTGTGCTGGCGATCCTCGCCATCGCCTACATGTACGGCAAGCGCGAGCGTGCCCGCCTGGGTGAGCTGCACCTGCCGACCGACGACATCGATCACAGCGAAATCAGCGTGTCGCAGTTCCCCGAAGCGCGCCGCCCCAAGCTGATCTGGTTCAACGGTGCCCTGACCGCTGCCCTGATGGTCGCGCTGATCTGCGGCGTGTTGCCGCTGCCGGTGCTGTTCATGATCGCCTTCAGTATCGCCATGATCGTCAACTACCCCTGCCTGCAGCAGCAGAAAGACCGCATCGCCGCCCACGCCGGTAGCGTGCTGGCCGTGACCGGGCTGATCTTCGCCGCCGGTATCTTCACCGGCATCCTGTCCGGCACCGGCATGGTCGAGGCCATGTCCAAGAGCCTGCTGGCGGTGATCCCGGATGCGCTCGGCCCGTACCTGGCGGCCATCACCGCGATCGTCAGCATGCCGTTCACCTTCTTCATGTCCAATGACGCCTTCTACTACGGCGTGCTGCCGGTACTGGCCGAAGCCGCCAGCCACTACGGCATCACCCCGGTGGAAATGGCCCGTGCGTCGATCGTCGGACAACCGGTACACCTGCTCAGCCCACTGGTACCCTCCACCTACCTGCTGGTAGCCCTGGCGGGGATCGAATTCGGCGATCACCAGCGCTTCACCCTCAAGTGGGCAGTTCTGGTGTGCCTGTGCATAATGCTCGCCGCCTTGCTCATGGGAGTTTTCCCACTGATCAGTAGTCTGTAAGACAAGAGCACCACCCCACCGCGACACGCCCGCTCTCCCGGGCGCGTCGCCTTCATCCTTCGAAGGAATACACATGGAATGGCTGACCAGCCCGGAAATCTGGGTTGCCTTTTTCACCCTGACTGCACTCGAGATCGTGCTCGGGATCGACAACATCATCATGATCTCGATCCTGGTCAGCCGCATGCCCAAGCACATGCAGCCGCGCACGCGGATCTTCGGCCTGGCGCTGGCGATGGTCACCCGGATAATGCTGCTGCTCTCGATCACTTGGGTAATGCGCCTGACCGACGACCTGTTCGTAATCTTTGGCGAGGGCATTTCGGGGCGCGACCTGATCCTGTTCTTCGGCGGCCTGTTCCTGCTGTGGAAAAGCTCTCAGGAGATCTACCACGGCCTCGAGGGTGAGGACGAAGGCAGCGACGAACCCAAAGGCGCCGGCGGCAAGTTCTTCTACACCATCATCCAGATCGCCATCATCGACATCGTGTTCTCGCTGGACTCGGTGATCACCGCAGTCGGCATGGTCTCGCACGTGCCGGTGATGATCGCCGCGATCATCGTCGCCGTGCTGGTGATGATGCTGTGCGCCGGCACCATCAGCGACTTCATCGACAAGCACCCGTCGCTGAAGATGCTCGCGCTGTCTTTCCTGATCGTGGTCGGCACCGTGCTGATCGCCGAGTCCTTCGACGTGCACGTACCGAAGGGCTATGTGTACTTCGCCATGGCGTTCTCGCTGGCAGTGGAAGCGATCAACATCCGCATGCGTACTGCAATGGCGCGCAAGGAAGGCAAGGAGCATGATCCGGTGAAACTGCGCAAGGACATTCCGGGTCAGTAAGTACTGGACGTCACTGAAAAGGCCCTTCGGGGCCTTTTTCGTTTGTCTGCACTGGCTCTGAAACACCCAACATACTTGTGACAGAAATGTTTCAAATAAATGCCCGCCATGCCAAGCTGGCGACAACCGCGCAAAACAACTAAAGCTTCAGTGAGCACTGAATACAAAGCCCACCCCCGGGCCAGGCTCACGGCTTCACCCATTGGCCCCGCATTGGGGCATCGGTAAAAAGGGGGCCTCGAAACATGCTGACCCTGCTCAACCTGCTTTCCGCCGTGGCGCTGCTCGTCTGGGGCACACATATCGTGCGCACCGGCATTCTTCGGGTTTACGGCTCGAACCTGCGCCGCGTGCTCAGCCAGAACATGGACCGTCGCGCGCTGGCCTTCATTGCCGGCATCGTCGTCACCGCCGTGGTGCAGAGCAGCAACGCCACCGCCATGCTGGTCACCTCCTTCGTCGGCCAGGGCCTGATGGCCATGACCCCAGCCCTGGCGATCATGCTCGGTGCCGACGTCGGTACCGCGCTGATGGCGCGGGTGCTGACCTTCGACCTGTCGTGGCTGTCGCCCCTGCTGGTGTTCGTCGGGGTGATCTTCTTCCTGTCGCGCAAGCAGACACGCCTGGGCCAGATGGGCCGAGTGGCCATCGGCCTGGGCCTGATCATCCTGGCACTTGAGCTGATCGTGCAGGCTGCTGCGCCGATCACCCATGCACAAGGGGTGAAAGTGCTGTTCGCCTCTCTGACCGGCGATATCCTGCTGGACGCCCTGGTCGGCGCCCTGTTCGCCATGATCACCTACTCCAGCCTCGCGGCCGTGCTGCTTACCGCGACCCTGGCCGGTGCAGAAGTGATCAGCCTGCCGGTGGCCATCGGCCTGGTGGTTGGCGCCAACATCGGCAGTGGCATGCTGGCCTTCATCAGCGCCCGCATGCAGAACGCAGCCGGGCGTCGCGTGGCCCTGGGCAGCCTGCTGTACAAGTTGATCGGCCTGCTGCTGATCATTCCGGTGCTGCACCCGCTGGTGGACTGGATGGACTCGCTGAGTTTCAGCCCGCAAGAGCTGGTGATCGGCTTCCATTTGCTCTACAACACCCTGCGTTGCCTGATCATGCTGCCCACGGTCAAACCTATGGGACGCCTGTGCACCACCCTGCTACCCGAACGCGAAGTCGCCAATGGTCAGGCCAAGCCCCGGCACCTCGACGCCTCGGCGCTGGAAACCCCCAGCCTGGCGTTGGCCAACGCAGCCCGCGAGACCCTGCGCCTGGGCGACATCGTCGACAGCCTGCTCGAGGCCATGCTCGGCGCCCTGCGCGGCAGCCAGACCGCACTACCACAACAGACCCGCGCCCTGGGCGAGGACGCCGAGGCCCTGTACAGCGCCATCAAGCTGTACCTGGCGCAGATGTCACGCGAGGACCTGAGCGAACAGGACAACCGGCGCTGGGCCGAGATCATCGAACTGTCGATCAACCTCAAGCTGGCCAGCGACCTGATCGAGCGCATGCTGCGCAAGGTGCAGCAGCAGAAGACCTCACAACGCCGGGAGTTCTCCCAGGTCGGCCTGGAAGAACTGACGGGCCTTCAGGAGCAACTGCTGGCCAACCTGCGCCTGGGCCTGTCGGTGTTCCTCAGCGCCGACCCTGAGAGCGCACGCCTGCTGCTGCGCGAGAAGCGTCGCTTTCGCGCCCAGGAACGGCGCCTGGCACATGCTCATGTCAGCCGCCTGCAACGCAAAGTGGTGCAGAGTATCGAGACCAGTTCGCTACACTTGGAGCTGATCGCCGACATGAAGCGGTTGAACTCTTTGTTCTGCAGCAGTGCCTATGTGGTACTGGGCGGCGCGGACACCGGCGGGCTTCTGCTCGACAGCGTGCCGGACGACGCCCGCCTGTCCTGACCCCCGCACACCTGGAGACCGGCCCGGAAGCCCGCCCATGCGTTGCCTGACCTTCGTTTGCCTGATTCTCTGCAGCCTGCCCTCGTTCGCCCTCGACCGCTCACGGGTCGAAGGCTATCTGTTGCCCAACGGCCTGCAGGTGATCCTCAAGTCCGGGTACGAACGCGATCATGTGTCGATCCGCCTGGTGGTCGGCGTGGGCCTCGACGATTTCGAGTGCAAGCAGCGCGAGTTGCCGCACCTGCTCGAACACCTGCTGTTCAGCGGCATCGACGAAACCGGCGAAGGTGGCCTGGAAGAGCGCCTGCAGGCGCTGGGCGGGGAGTGGAACGCCTTCACCAGCGCTGTCGATACCACCTTCGTCATCGAGGCGCCGGCACGCAACCAGCGCAAGGTGCTCGACCTGTTGCTGGCGGCGGTGCGGGACACGAAGATCGATGCCAAGGCCCTGGCCACCGCCAAGAAAATCATCGAGCGCGAGGATGGCGGCCATTACGGCCACCTGCAACGCTGGCTGGACCGCCAGGACATCGGTCATCCGGCCAGCGACCAGCTGGCGGTGGAATTGGGGCTCAAATGCCCGGAGCGCTCGGATATCGACGGCATGACCCTGAAACAGGTGCAGGCCATGCGCGAGCATTGGTACGCCGCCAACAACATGAGCCTGATCGTCGTCGGCGGCCTCGACCGCCTGCTGCCGGCCTATCTGGAGCGCACCTACGGCGAGCTGCCAGCCACCGAGCCGGGCGAGCGACGCAACCTCGACAGCATCAGCCAGCAGGCCGAACAACGCCGCGACCTGACCCGCGGCTGGCTGGGCGATACCGCCAGGCTGCATTGGCTGTTCATCGAACCGGTGCTCGACAGCGACCACGACCAGACACTCGAGCTGCTCTCGCGTTACCTCGACTGGGCGCTGTACGACCAGTTGCGCCTGCGTCACGGCTTGTCGTACGGACCTTCGGTGCGGCGCGAAAGCTTCGGCGACAGCGGCATGCTCAGCCTCAACGCCGACCTTGAGCGCCAGGACATCGACGAGGCGGTGAAGGTGTTGCAGGAGCTGTTCGAGCACCTGCGCAAGCATGGCCTGGACCCGGACACCTTCGCCCGCCTCAAGGAGGCCGCGATTGCCCGCGAAAGCTGGACCACCCAGGGCAACAGTGCACTGGCCGACTATTACTGGGGCGCGCTGAACGACTACGACAACGGCCACTTCAGCGACCCGGTCGGCAAACTGCGCAAGGTCAGCCTCAAGCAGGCCAACGAGGCGTTACGGCTGTTGCTCAAGGAACCGGGCTACCGGCGTATCGAGAAACCGCTGCTGGGGTATGACGAGCTGTACGGGTTGGTGGCGCTGGGGTTGGGACTGATACTCGCCATCGGCCTGATCCGCAAAAGGCGCCAGCCGGCGGATCGCCCCAGCGGCGCTACACGGGACAGCTGATTCGGCGGTATCCTGTATCGGCCTCTTCGCCGTTGCGACTTGCCCGCGAAGAGGCCAGAACAGTCACCCCTATCGCTGCCCAACCCATGCCCCCCATACCCCACATCGTCCAACGCATCATCGAACTGCTCAAACGCTACCCAGGGGTCATCGCCCTTGGCGGCTTCCTGTCCGGAATCGGCAGTTTCATCCTGGTCGACCGCCAGGCCGGCCTCGCCAGCTGGATCGCCGTGCTGATGCTGGTCAGCTGGGTCTGGCTGATGCTCGAGAACACCCTGACCGGCCTGTTCGCGCGCACGTTCAAGCGCGAAATCCCGCAGCCGCTGCTGCGTTACGCCACCCAGATGATCCACCAGGAAAGCCTGTTCTTCGTCCTGCCGTTCTTCTTCATCACCACCACCTGGAACAGCGGCCAGCTGGTGTTCACCGGCTTGCTCGGCGCAGCCGGGCTGATCTCCATCGTCGATCCGCTGTACTACAAATGGCTCGCACCGCGGCGCTGGCTGTTCCTCGCGCTGCACACCCTGACCCTGTTCGCCGCGCTGCTCACGGCGCTGCCGATCATCCTGCACCTGACCACCGCACAGAGCTTCAAGCTGGCGCTGATCGCGGCCATGGTGCTGTCGTTCCCGAGCCTGGCCAGCAGTTTCCCGATCAACACCTGGCGCCGCGCCGTGGCGCTGGTGCTGGTGACCCTGACCGTGGGTGGCGGCGGCTGGCTGCTGCGTTCATGGGTGCCACCGGCCACCCTGTGGATGACCGAAGTGGCGGTGACCACCGAGCTGCAGGACCGCCAGCCCGGCGAATCGCTGGACGAGATCGCCGCCAGCCGCATTCGCAGCGCGGGGCTGTACGCCTATACCGCAATCAACGCCCCACGCGGGCTGAACGAGCGGATCTATCACGTGTGGCAGCAGGACGGCAAAGAAGTCGACCGCATCGCCCTGGACATCCACGGTGGGCGCAAGGAAGGCTATCGGGCCTGGACCCACAAGCAGAACTTCCCGCCCAACCCAGTGGGCAAGTGGCAGGTGCGCGTGCTGACCGAGGATGGCCAGGTGATCGGCGTGCTGCGCTTCAAGGTGGTCGAGGATGTACCGGCGGGGTGAGGGTTCGCCGTTGCGACTTGCCCCGCGATTGAAGCCACTGCCACTGCAACAGGCTATGATCTGACCCACCGCCGTCGTGCAGAGTCAAAAGCATGGAGCCCAGCGCCACCCTCGACACCCGCCAGCACCCCGCGCGCCTACTGATCGCCGGCGACTGGACCCTGGCCCACTACACCAGCCTCAAGCGCGACAGCGAGCGCCTGCGCGACCAGTACGATGCCGACACGATCGCCGACCTCAGCCAGCTTGGGCGCCTGGACACCGCCGGCGCCTCGCTGCTGGCCGAGTTGCTGGGCGCCGAGCGTCTGTCGCGCTGCACCGACGAGCTCCCCGAGGCCAGCCGGGCCTTGCTCAAGACGGTGTATTGCTCGGTGCAGGACTACTGCATCCCGATCAAGGAAGCCGAACAACCGGTCCTGCTGCAATTGCTCGCACGCATCGGCTGCGCCGTCGACACACTCTGGCAGGACACCCGGCAACTGCTCGGTTTCGTCGGCCTGATCCTCGCCACGCTCGCCACCCGACTCCTGCAACCGCACAAGTGGCGGGTCACCCCAGTGGTCGCACACATCGAGCAGACAGGCCTGGACGCCGCGCCCATCGTCGCCTTGCTGACCTTCCTGGTCGGCGCCGTAGTGGCCTTTCTAGGGGCCACGGTGCTGGCCGATTTCGGTGCGACGGTCTTTACCGTCGACCTAGTGGCTTTCTCTTTCCTGCGCGAATTCGCCGTGCTGCTCACCGCGATCCTGATGGCCGGGCGCACGGCCAGTGCCTTCACCGCGCAGCTCGGCTCGATGAAGGCCAACGAGGAGATCGACGCCATCCGCACCCTGGGCCTTAACCCCATCGAGCTGCTGGTGGTGCCGCGGGTCCTGGCGCTGCTGATCGCCTTGCCGCTGCTGACCTTCGTCGCCATGGTCTGCGGCATCGTCGGTGGCGCGGTGGTCTGTGCGCTGTCGCTGGACATTCCGCCGGCCATGTTCCTCTCGCTGCTGCAGAGCGACATCGGCGTGCAGCACTTCCTGGTCGGCCTGCTCAAGGCGCCGTTCTTCGCCTTCCTGATCGCCGCCATCGGCTGCCTGGAGGGCTTCAAGGTCAGCGGTAGCGCCGAGTCGGTCGGGGCACACACCACCTCGGCGGTGGTGCAGTCGATCTTCGTGGTCATCGTGCTGGATGCGGTGGCCGCGCTGTTCTTCATGGAGATGGGCTGGTGAGTGGTGCACGTGAAGCAGTGATCGAAGCCCGTGGCCTGTGCAACCGTTTCGGCAGCCAGAGCGTGCACGAGCAGCTCGACCTGGACCTGTACCGCGGCGAAATCCTCGCCGTGGTCGGCGGTTCGGGCAGCGGCAAGTCGGTGCTGCTGCGCAGCATCGTCGGCCTGCGGCGGCCTAACGAGGGCAGGGTGAAGGTGTTCGGCCAGGACCTGGCCACGCTGAACGACGACCAACGCTCGCAGGTGGAACGGCGCTTCGGCGTGCTGTTCCAGAAAGGCGCGTTGTTCTCGTCGCTGACCGTCACCGAGAACGTCGCGCTGCCGTTGATCGAACATGCCGGGCTGTCACGCGCCGACGCCGAGCACCTGGCCGGGGTCAAGCTGGCACTGGCTGGGCTGCCGATCAGCGCCGCCGACAAGTACCCGGCCTCGCTGTCCGGCGGCATGATCAAGCGCGCGGCCCTGGCCCGCGCCTTGGCACTGGACCCGGATATCCTGTTCCTCGACGAACCCACGGCAGGGCTGGACCCGATCGGCGCCGCAGCCTTCGACCAACTGATCCTGACCCTGCGCGATGCCCTCGGCCTCTCGGTGTTCCTCATCACCCACGACCTGGACACCCTCTACACCATCACCGACCGGGTGGCGGTGCTGTCGCAAAAGAAAGTGCTGGTCGCAGGCCCGCTGGCCGAGGTCGAACGCACCGACGATCCCTGGATTCACGAATACTTTCACGGCCCGCGCGGACGTGCAGCCGAACAGGCCGCCGCAAGCGCGGGACAGGAGCACTGAACGATGGAAACCCGAGCTCATCATGTCCTCATCGGCCTGGTCACAGTGCTGGTGGTGGCTGGCGCCATGCTGTTCGGCCTGTGGCTGACCAAGTCCAGCGTCGACGACGCCTTCAAAGATTATGAAGTGGTGTTCAACGAGGCCGTTTCGGGCCTGTCCCGGGGCAGCGCGGTGCAGTACAACGGCATCAAGGTCGGCGATGTCAGCACCTTGCGCCTCGACCCGCAGGACCCGCGCCGGGTGCTGGCGCGCATCCGCCTGAGCGCCGACACACCGGTCAAGGAAGACACCCAGGCCAAGCTCACGCTCGCCGGGGTTACCGGCAACTCGTTCATCCAGCTCAGCGGTGGCACGCCGCAGAGCCCGTCGCTCAAGGGCAAGAACGGGCAGTTGCCGGTGATCGTCGCCTCGCCGTCGCCCATCTCACGCCTGCTCAACGACAGCAGCGACCTGGTGACCAACATCAACCTGCTACTGCACAACGCCAACCAGATGTTCTCGGAGAACAACATCGAGCGCCTGAGCAACACCCTGGCCAACCTCGAACAGACCACCGGTGCCTTCGCCAGCCAGAAGGGCGGCATCGCCCAGGCCATCGAGCAACTCGGCCAGGTCGGCAAGCAGGCCAGCGCCACCCTGGCCGAAACCCAGGCCCTGATGCGCAACGCCAATGGCCTGCTCGGCAGCGAAGGCAAGCAAGCCTTCGGCAGCGCGGAGCAGGCCATGCAGTCGCTGGCACAGAGCACCGCGACCATCAACGACTTGCTCAAGAACAACCGCGAAGCGCTCGACGACGGCGCCCAGGGCCTGAACCAACTGGCCCCGGCGATCCGCGAGCTGCGCGAAACCCTCAATGCCCTCAAGGGCATCTCTCGGCGCCTGGAGGCCGACCCCAGCGGCTACCTGCTGGGCCGCGACCCAAACAAGGAGTTCCAGCCATGAGGCCGTCCCTTCGCCTGCTCGTCGCAGGCAGCCTGCTGAGCCTGGCCAGCGCCTGCTCGATCCTGCCCCAGGCGGAGCCCATCGATACCTATCGCCTGCCGGTTAACCAGCAGAGCCGCCCGGCGACACCGGTGGACTGGTCGCTGCGCCTGAACAAGCCGCTGGCCGGCGAGGTCCTGGCCGGGCCGCGCATTGCCGTGATTGCGCAAGGCGACGTGATCAGCAGCTACAAGGGCGCGCGCTGGAGCGATCCGGTGCCACTGCTGGTGCGCAATCGCCTGCTCGATGCCTTCCAGCGTGACGGCCGGGTCCAGCGCCTGAGCGCCGATGACAGCAACCTGCAGGCTGACTACGAGCTGGTGGGCGAGCTGCAAGCGTTCCAGAGCGAATACCGCGAAGACGGGGTGCAGGTACTGATCCGCTACGACGCACGGCTGGTGCAAGGGCGCAGCCAGCGCATCCTCGCCAGTCAACGCTTCGAGGTGCACCAGCCACTGGCCGACAAGCAGGTGCCGGCAGTGGTCAGTGGCTTCGGCGCGGCCAGTGACCAGCTCGCGCGCCAGGTGGTGGACTGGACGGTCGCCCAGGCCTCACGGATGCAGGCTCAGGCGAAGAACCAGTAGCAGACGAAGATCGCCGCGATCACCCCGGAAAGCTCGGCCAGCAGCGCGCAGCCCACCGCGTGGCGCACGCGCTGGATGCCCACGGCGCCGAAGTACACCGCCAGCACGTAGAAGGTGGTTTCGGTACTGCCCTGAATGGTGGCGGCCACTAGCGCAGGGAAGCTGTCAACACCGTGGGTCTGCATGGTCTCGATCAGCATCGCCCGCGCCGCACTGCCGGAGAACGGCTTGACCAGCGCCGTGGGCAGGCCTTCGACGAAGCGGCTGTCCACGCCCATCCACTCGACCGCATGGCGGATGCCCCCCAGCGCCAGCTCCAGCGCCCCGGAGGCGCGCAGCACACCCACCGCGACCAGCATCGCGACCAGATAGGGCAACAGGCTCTTGGCGACGTCGAAGCCCTCTTTGGCGCCTTCGACGAAGGCCTCGTAGACCTTCACCTTGCGCAACGCACCGATGACCAGGAACAGCATGATCACGCCGAACAGCGTCAGGTTGCCGAGGATCGACGACAGGCTCGCCAGCGCAGCCGCCGACAGCGTGCCCAGAAACGCCATGAAGCCGCCCAGCAGCAGGGCGCCGGGGATGAAATACGCCAGCACCACCGGATCCCACAGGCGCAGGCGCTGCATCACGGCGACCGACAGCAGGCCGACCAGGGTCGAGACGCTGGTCGCCAGCAGGATGGGCAGGAACACCAGCGTCGGGTCGGGGGCACCTTGCTGGGCGCGGTACATGAAGATGGTGACTGGCAGCAGGGTCAGCGACGAGGCGTTGAGCACCAGGAACAGGATCTGCGCGTTACTCGCCGTGGTGCTGCTGGGGTTGAGCTCCTGCAGCGCGCGCATGGCCTTCAGGCCGATGGGCGTGGCGGCGTTGTCCAGGCCCAGGCCGTTGGCGGCGAAGTTCATGGTGATCAGCCCCAGGGCAGGGTGGCCGGGCGGCACTTCCGGCATCAGGCGTGCGAACAGCGGGCCGAGGACCTTGGCCAGCCATTCGACGATGCCGGCCTTTTCGGCAATCTTGAGAAAGCCCAGCCACAGGGTGAGGGTGCCGAACAGCAGGACCATGACCTCGACCGACAGCTTGGCCATGGCAAAGATGCTTTCGACCATCGCAGCGAAAATGCCAGCATTGCCGCCGACCAGCCACTGGGCCAGGGCGGAGATGGCCGCCACCACGAAAAAGCCGAGCCAGAGGCCGTTGAGCATCTGAAGTCCCCCTGAAAAATGCTCGAATGATAGCGCATAAGGCGCTCTGAATCCGACCCGCTCCCTGTGGGAGCAACTGTCTTGTTCAAAATCTAAAGGCCAGCCCAATCTCCCTGTGGGAGCGGCCTTGTGCCGCGATCGGGCGCGAAGCGGCCGCAAGTCAGGCGGCCGTGATCTTCCTGGAGCATCTCGGTGCCTGGTTTACGGCCGCTTCGCGCCCGATCGCGGCACAAGGCCGCTCCTACAGGGGATCGTGTAGGACTCCAGAATGCAAAAAGCCCCGACGGGTCGGGGCTCTTGCATGCAGCTCGAGGCTTACTGGTTGACGGTCTTGCCCGCCACCACGGCTTCTTTCTTCTTGCCGTTGGCCTGGAGCAGCGAGTTGTAGTACGCCTCGCCCTTGGCGCTGTCGTACATGCCTTGCCACTTGGCGATCACCACCGCGGCCAGGGCGTTACCCACTACGTTCAGCGCGGTACGGGCCATGTCCATGATGCGGTCGACACCGGCGATGAAGGCCAGGCCTTCCAGTGGAATGCCCACGCTGCCCAGGGTCGCCAGCAGCACCACGAAGGAAACGCCCGGCACGCCGGCGATACCCTTGGAGGTGACCATCAGGGTCAGCACCAGCAGCAGTTGCTGGCTGATCGACAGGTCGATGCCGTACAGCTGGGCGATGAAGATCGCAGCGATGCTCTGGTACAGGGTCGAACCGTCGAGGTTGAACGAGTAACCGGTCGGCACCACGAAGGAGCAGATCGACTTCGGCGCACCGTACTTCTCCATCTTCTCGATGACGCGTGGCAGCACGGTTTCGGAGCTGGAGGTCGAGTAGGCGAGGATCAGCTCGTCCTTCATGATGCGCATGATCTTGATGATCGAGAAGCCGAACACGCGCGCCACCAGGCCCAGCACCATGAAGGCGAAGAAGGCGATGGCGAAGTACACCAGCAGCACCAGCTTGGCCAGCGGCAGCAGGGAGGCGAAACCGAAGTTGGCGACGGTCGCGGCGATCAGGGCGAATACGCCGATCGGGGCATAGTTCATGATCATGTGGGTGACCTTGAACATGGTCTCCGACACGCCCTGGAAGGTACGCACCAGCGGCTCGCGCAGGTCGGCGTTGAGGCTGGAGAGGCCCATGCCGAACATGACCGAGAAGAAGATGATCGGCAGCATCTCGCCACGCATCAGCGCTGCGAAGATGTTCGACGGGATCAGGTTGAGCAGGGTCTCGATGAACGCATGCTCATGCTGTACCTCGGCAGCCGTGGCCTGGTACTTGGAGATGTCGACGGTGCCCAGGGTGCTCATGTCGATGCCGGCACCTGGGTGGAACACATTGGCCAGTACCAGACCGACGACGATGGCGATGGTGGTCACCACTTCGAAGTAGATGATGGTCTTCAGGCCGATGCTGCCCAGTTTCTTCGCGTCGCCAACCCCGGCGATGCCCACGATCAGCGACGAAATCACGATCGGGACGACGATCATCTTGATCAGGCGAATGAAGATGTCGCCGGCTGGCTGGAGGACGTTGCTGATCCACCATGCCTTTTCTGCACTGAAATGATTCAGTAGCGCGCCGACTGCAACGCCCAGGACAAGACCGATCACAATCTGCCAGGCGAGGCTCAGTTTTGCCTTCTTCATGTCGTTACCTTTGTTGTAGTGGTCATGGCCGACAGGTCGGAAAAGCGCATCCCAGAGCCGTTGGCAACGTCACGGGCAGCGATTGGCTTCCGTCCGGCGACCCTGTTCTCAGGTCACCGCCAGCGAGCGAACGAGCGCTCGGGCCAGCGAAAAAGGCGGCAACTATTGCGACGTGGACAGGGCCAGTCTAATGCCGGAAACGACTACCCCATGCCGAATCGGCATAAGAAAAGACCGCAAATCGGCCAATTCAGCGGCCATAAAATCTAGCCGTTCGGTTTTCCGAACAAGGCCAAACCGCCATTTTTAGGCAGAAACGACAGGATCAGTTCGAGGGTAGAGGAGGGTTG
The DNA here is from genome assembly GCF_014268955.1 of Pseudomonas sp. RW3S2. NCBI lineage: Bacteria > Pseudomonadati > Pseudomonadota > Gammaproteobacteria > Pseudomonadales > Pseudomonadaceae > Pseudomonas > Pseudomonas sp. RW3S2. Next base: position 92,332 of record NZ_JABWRM010000010.1, read on the forward strand.
TTCGACAATCCGAATGGAACAAAAAGCACTGTGCGCACCGCACAATCGAGGGGAAAAAAATTCGATATACGGTTACGACAAAATGTGTCTTGAAGGGGAAATCGTACAAGTGCGCCCGAAAAGGCAAATCTGCGTGTGGACGCTTCGGAAGCCAGATCAGGCCGTCATGTCTTTTCCGACACCGCTGATCTGGATCTTCCGACGCTGTCTCTCCTGACCCGGCCCTCGTCGGAGGTACTCCCTGTACCCCTAGGCCACTCCGATCCTGAAGCGATCAGAACAGCCCGGCCCCCTGGTCATGTGCTGCCTCTCCTCGAGGCGGCGCATCATGGACGCCGCAACGGTAAGTACGTTCAGCGACCATATGATTACAATGCGCGACCGTTGGTCAGTACCAGTTCGGGTCGCGCTTGAGCTGCTCCTTCAGCAGCGCCTTCATGCCGTCGTCCGGCTTGCCCAGCCAGCGGTAATCCGCATGGCGGGTCGGCGACTTGTCCGAGGGCAAGCCTTCGGGAACCTCCACGAGCATCCCGTAGGCTTCATCCTTGTCCCAGCTGAACGCCACGATCAGGCGCTTGTAGGTGCAGTTGTCGTCCGACTCGCAGAGAGGTCCGACCAGATACTTGTCGCCGTCCTCGGTCACAGCCGACATCTGCTGCGCCGAGCTGCCGCTGAGGTTGATCACCCACTCGGGCAGGCGTTCTTCATTCTTTATGGTCTTCTGCCAAGTCTCTCGGTATTCCGGATCCGAACCCAGCAACTGGTTGGCCCGCACCTGGCCGTCATTGGCTGCCATCGCCGCAGAGCCACCGCCCAGAAGCAGGGCGGTGACCAGGGCCTTGCAGAGCATCCTGCTCATGGGCGTCAACCTCTACCGCGTCCGAAGAAGAAGGAAGCGACGAACAGGACCAGGAAGACGATGAACAGAATCTTCGCGATACCGGTTGCGGCGCCGGCGATACCACCGAAGCCCAGTACCGCGGCGACAATGGCGATGATCAGGAATGTGATGGCCCAACTCAGCATGATGACTCTCCTTTCTTTTCGGGATAGGGTCGGCGTGGCACCTAGAACACCCAGCGTTCCTGAGGAACGATGCTTTCCAGGGTGGCTGGCGAAGCCTTGGCCGAAGGCAGCGGCTGGGCGGACTTGACCAGCGTGGTGGCATGAGCCGTCTTCAATTGCGTCAACAGCGCGGTCTGCGCCGCCACCTGATCGGCCAGGCGGGCGGTCTGCCAGCTGTGGTAGAACAGCCCGGCGGCAAGGGTCACGACCAACGCCATCGCGAGGTACAGAAACTGATGCAAGGGCAGTACTGCATCCTGCGAGCGGTTGACGGATTGGCGATTCATGCCGGCTCCTCCTGCTGTCATTGTTATCCAAACCTTGAGGAGGTTATTGCAGCCTGCATGCCAGCTTTTAAGATGGATAAAAATCCTTATTAATCAACAAGTTATCCAAATTCAACGGAGAAGGTGAGGACGTATCCTGCACGATGCCTCTCGTCGACCCGTGCGTTTTGCACGATTCACCCTTCCACCTTGCTCGCCACTTTCAACAGATCGGCATCCACGCCGCGTACCCCGAGGATCTGCCCGGCAATCTGCACGGCAATGGTCTTCTGCTCCTGGCTGACCACTTCGCCAGACAGCCGCACCAGGCCTTCCTGGCTCGCCACCTTGATGTTCGGCCCGTCGAGATTGCGGCTATAGCGCAAGCTGCTTTGCACCTTGTCGATGATCCAGGCATCGCTGGGCTGCGGCCCTGTCGGCACAGTCGGCGGGTTTTCACGGGCCTGGGCCATGGCTGCGGAATCCAGGCTGATCAGGTTGTTGACCAAGTACACACCCTCGCTGGTACGGGCGATGACGCCGGCCAGCTCCTTGGCCTCGACGTTGTCGACGCGACCGCGCATGGTCACCACGCCGTCGCGGCTCTCGACCTCGATCGGCGCCTTTTGCGTTATCCGGCTCCAGAGCAGGCGCGCGCGGATGATCGCGGTCAGGGTGGCGTCCTCCAGGCGCTGGGCGTAGGCACGTCGCTCAAGCGGCTGCTCCGCCAGCTCGGCATTGACCTGCAAACGGTTGTCCACCCGCTCGATGCCGCGAGTGGCCAAGGCGACACGCTCGGCCAGGTCGCGCTCGACGGGGTTTTCCACCTCGCCGCTGAGACGCGCCTGCTGGCCCTCCACCTGCACCTCGATGCGGAACGGATTGAGCACCTTGTTGAGGGAAACCGCAGTCTGCACGGCCCCCTCCAGTCGCGCATCCTGCAACGGGTCGGCGACAGCAGGGCCGATTACCAGCAGCAGGCCGGCAGCCAGGGCGCAATGACGCATGAACAAAGGCATGGCACTTCTCCTTTTCGTAACAAATCCAGGCACTTTCGCAACCTGCGTGCCAGCGTTCTCGAGTACCTGAAACTCTATTTATTTCAATCTGTTAGCCAACAAACAGGGCAACAGCTAGCATGCATAGGGCGGAATCCTTCAGAATCGACCATGCAACTTGCCCGATTTTTCCGACACTAACTGAGATCAATCCCAAAGGAGCGCAGGAAAAATGGAGTCAGCCCAGGACAACCAAGGCCGCATTCTGCTGGTGGACGACGAGTCCGCGATCCTGCGCACCTTCCGTTACTGCCTCGAAGACGAGGGCTACAGCGTCGCCACCGCCAACAGCGCCGCTCAGGCAGAGACCCTGTTGCAACGCCAGGTGTTCGATCTGTGCTTCCTCGACCTGCGCCTGGGAGAAGACAACGGCCTCGATGTGCTGGCACAGATGCGCATCCAGGCGCCCTGGATGCGCGTGGTGATCGTCACCGCGCACTCGGCGATCGACACCGCGGTGGATGCCATCCAGGCCGGCGCCGCCGACTATCTGGTCAAACCCTGCAGCCCCGACCAGTTGCGCCTGGCCACCGCCAAGCAACTGGAGGTGCGCCAGCTGTCGGCGCGCCTGGAAGCGCTGGAAGGTGAAGTGCGCAAGCCCAAGGACGGCCTCGACTCGCACAGCCCGCAAATGATGGCGGTGCTGGAAACCGCGCGGCAGGTGGCGACCACCGATGCCAATATCCTCATCCTGGGGGAGTCCGGCACCGGCAAGGGCGAGCTGGCCCGCGCCATTCACGGCTGGAGCAAGCGCGCGCGCAAGGCCTGCGTGACCATCAACTGCCCCTCGCTGAACGCCGAGCTGATGGAAAGCGAGCTGTTTGGTCATACCCGCGGGGCCTTCACCGGCGCCAGCGAGAGCACGCTCGGGCGGGTCAGCCAGGCAGACGGCGGCACGCTGTTCCTCGACGAAATCGGTGATTTCCCACTGACCTTGCAGCCCAAACTGCTGCGCTTCATCCAGGACAAGGAATACGAAAGGGTCGGCGATCCGGTCACCCGTCGGGCCGACGTTCGCATCCTTGCCGCGACCAACCTCAACCTTGAGGAGATGGTGCGCGAAAGCCGCTTCCGTGAAGACTTGCTGTACCGCCTCAACGTCATCACCCTGCACCTGCCGCCACTGCGCGAGCGTAGCGAGGACATCCTCACGCTCGCCGATCGCTTCCTCGCCCGCTTCGTGAAGGAGTATTCGCGCCCGGCGCGCGGGTTCAGCGAGGAGGCCCGGGCGGCCCTGCTCAACTACCGCTGGCCGGGCAACATCCGCGAACTGCGCAACGTGGTGGAGCGCGCCAGCATCATCTGCCCGCAGGAACGCGTGGAAATCGGCCATCTGGGGATGGGCGAGCAGCCCACCGGCAACGCCCCGAAGGTTGGCGCAGCGTTGAGCCTCGATGAGCTGGAGCGCGCCCACATCGGTGCCGTCCTGGCGGCCAGCGATACCCTCGACCAGGCCGCCAAGACCCTCGGTATCGATGCCTCCACCCTGTACCGCAAGCGCAAGCAGTACAAACTGTGAAGTGGCCCATGAAGCTGCGCACGCGGCTGTTTCTCAGCATCTCGGCACTGGTGACGGTCGCACTGCTGGGCTTGCTGCTGGGGCTGGTCAGCGTGCTGCAGATGGCTGCGGTGCAGCAGAGGCTGGTGCGCGACACCACCCATACCCTGGAAGTCGGGCTCAAGCTGCGGCAGAACCTGGGTGAGCAGTTGAACCTGATACTCGATGCAGATACCGATCCGAAAAGCCTGGTGAACCTGCAGGAAAACTTCCAGGCGCTACTGGTATCGGGCCTAGAGCAGGGCGGTGAACGTACCGGGTTCAGCAAGGCCAGCAGCAACTACCAGGCCTTCCTCCAGGCCTATCGCGACAGCCCCTCACCGTCGCGCAGCATGGGCGTCGACGACCCCTTGGGCGCTGCGTTCAACCAGGTTCGTACCGACCTGATCGACTCGCACAAGCAGGCGTTGGAGCACATTTCCCGCAGCGAGGAGCATGCCCGCGACCATGCCTTGCTGGTCAGTGGTGCATTGGGCCTGATGGGCCTTGCGGTGGTGGTGCTGGGCTTCATCACCGCGCATAACATCGCCCGTCGCTTCGGCCAGCCGATCGAGGCCCTGGCCAAGGCAGCCGATCAGGTTGGCCAGGGCAACTTCGACGTTACCCTGCCTGTGACCCAAGCCACCGAACTCAACCAATTGACCCGCCGTTTCGGCCTGATGGCCGACGCCCTGCGCAAGCACCAGGCCACCAATATCGACGAACTGCTGGCCGGCCAGCAGCGCCTGCAGGCCGTGCTCGACAGCATCGACGACGGCCTGCTGATCATCGATCGCCAAGGCCGCCTGGAGCACCTCAACCCCGTGGCTCAACGGCAGTTGGGCTGGGATGCCTCCCGGCTCGGCAGTAGCCTGGCCGAAGCCTTGAGCCGTCCGGAGCTGGAGCAACAGATGCGCCAGGTGCTGCGCGGCGGCAGCCTGGACCGGCCACCGGATGACCTGAGCATCGAGGTGGACGAAGAGACCCGCCTGCTGACCTTCAGCCTGACGCCCGTCAGCCATCCGCAGGGGCCGATTCTCGGCGCGGTGATGGTGTTGCATGACGTGACCGAACAGCGTGCCTTCGAGCGCGTACGCAGCGAGTTCGTCCTGCGTGCCTCCCATGAACTGCGCACGCCGGTCACCGGCATGCACATGGCCTTCGGCCTGCTACGCGAACGGATCACCTTCCCGCCCGAAGCGCGGGAAAACGATCTGCTCGACACCATCGGCGAAGAAATGCAGCGTCTGACCCAACTGATCAACGACCTGCTCAATTTCTCTCGCTACCAGAGCGGGCTGCAGAAACTGGAACTGGCGCCCTGCACACTCGATGACTTGCTGGAGCGGGCCCAGGCACGCTTCGCCGAATCAGCGGCGCACAAGCAGATCGAACTGGTCAGCGAGCTGGAGCGTCCGCTGCCGCACATTCAGGTCGACCTTGCGCAGATCGACCGGGTGCTGGACAACCTGCTGCACAACGCCATCCGCCACACCGCCAGCGGCGGGCACATTCGCCTGCACGCACGGCGGCATGCCGAGCGGGTGATTATCAGCGTCGAGGACGACGGCGAAGGCATCGCCTATGGCCAGCAGGGGCGGATCTTCGAGCCGTTCGTGCAGGTCGGGCGCAAGAAAGGTGGCGCAGGGCTGGGCCTGGCCTTGTGCAAGGAAATCGTGCAACTGCATGGCGGGCGCATGGGCGTGTTCTCGCGGCCGGGGCAGGGGACGCAGTTCTACATGGCACTGCCGGTGTGAGGCGTCGGCTCAAGGCTCATCATCGAGCCGCCGCCCGCCCATCCGCCGTCCTCGGGTGATCAGCTCAGCGAACTGTCGGGCGTTGAGCGGATGGGCGAACAGCCAACCCTGCCCATAGTTGACTCCTTCGCTGTTGAGCAACACGGCCTGGTCCTCGCACTCGATCCCCTCGGCGATCACCCGCAGGTGCAGGTCATGGGCCATGCGGATGATGTGCGGGGCAACGCCACTGCTGGCGGCGTCGTGGCCCAGGGCGTCGATGAACGCCTTGTCGATCTTCAGGCAATCGACCGGCAGGGTCTGCAGGTAAGCGAGGCTGCAGTAACCGGTGCCGAAGTCATCGATCAGTACCTGATGCCCGACCGAGCGCAGCGCCTGCAGGTTGTCGCGAGCCACCACCACATCGATCAGGCCGCGCTCGGTCACTTCGAACGCGATCTGCGTTGCAGACACCCGATGATGGGCCAGCAAGCGCGCTGCGACCCGGCCGATACGCGGCACCATCACATCGCACGCCGCCAGATTCACCGAGATGTACAGGTGCCGATTGGCCCGCAGCAGCTGGCCCAGTTGCTCCAGTACTCGCTGCAGGACGAAATCGGTGATCTGGCGGATCTGCCCGGTGTTCTCGGCAAGCGGGATGAACAACTCCGGGCTGGTCAGGCTGCCATCCGGTCGCCGCCAGCGCACCAGTGCTTCGGCGCCGACACAGCGGCGACTGTCCAGCTCGAAGATCGGCTGGTAGAGCACCTGCAACTCGCCACGGCGCAGCGCCTGCTGCAACTCCGAGCTCATCGAGCGACGCTGCAGGATCAGTTGCAGCACCAGCCAACCGATGCAGCAGGCGAGCAGCAGGCTGCCGGGGAACAGCAACCAGAGCATGCCGTTGAGCTTCAGCGGCAAGCTTGCACGAGGGGCGATGAGGACGAGTTGGTAGTCCGGCGACTTGGTCGGCATCCGGTAGACGAGGCGGTCGCTGAGCTCGATCAGCGCCTTGCGCGACGGCGGCGGCCAGTCCGGCGCCGGTGGCCAGGGCTGGGGAGGGCCCAGCACCGGGATCGCCCGACTGCCGCGGTCGAGCACCACCAGCAGGCTGCCACCGGGCGGGAGATCGACCACGTCGGTCAGGTGGCCACGTGAGGTGGACACCAGGAAGTGGCCACGCCCCAGCATCAACGCAGCGAGATTTTCGTTCGGCTCGGTGGTGGTGTTCAGCCAGTAGCTGTAGGTGGGCCCTTGGATATCGGGGGCGCGCATGGGCCGCATGACCTGCTCTGCGCCTCGGCTGGAACAGGCGATGTCACCGTCGACATAGGCCGCCTCATAGACAAAGCGGTAGCTCAGGCCCACCTGACGCAGCGCAGACAACATCGCTGGATCACAGCCGCGTATCGGCAGCGTCTGCAACTGGTCGACCCCCTCGCGCAATTGCCCGAACACCTGCTCGAGGCGCTCGAGGAAGCGCTCGCCGCGGGCATTCATCTGCGCGCTTTCGCTCTGTTTCATCTGCTGCAGGGTGACACCGAAGCTGGCGGCCAGCAGCAGCGCAGCACTGGCCAATGCGACCAGAGAGGCCAACAGCCAGGGGCGGTGGAAAATTTGGCGCACAGAGGCGATCAGCGAAGACATGCGCGGCATCCAGTTGAATACCAAAGGTATAGCAACTGGATGAACAGTTGGCGCGGTGCGATAGGCGGTCCTGATTCACCGCATGCTGTTGAGCACCTGCAGTATTGCCGCGGTCTGCGCATCGGGCATGCCGTCGAAGCGCTGCGCGCGGAAATGCATCTGGAAAGCGGCGATGACATGGCGGGTCGAGACATCCAGCTCGCCGGTCTGCTCGATGGCATAGCCAAAACGGGCCAGTTGTTGCTGGTACCAGAGCGGGCTCGGTGGATTGGCCTCGAAATACACCTGCTGGCGCGCCACGGAGGCGGCGTTCGGCCAGATCCCGAGGCCTGCGTCAGCCAGGCGCTTCCAGGGGAACAGCGGCCCCGGGTCGAGCTTGCGCAAAGGCGCGATGTCGCTGTGGCCAATGATGTTGCGCGGCTGGATGTTGTTGCGCTGGACGATATCCTTGACCAGGGCGATCACTGCCTCGATCTGCGCTTCGCTGTAGGGGTGCCAGACACGTCCGCTGGGGGTATCGGTATAGCCGGGATTGACGATCTCGATACCGATCGAGCTCGAGTTGAGCCAGGTGCGGCCCTGCCACTGACTGTCGCCGGCATGCCATGCGCGGCGGCTTTCATCCACCAGCTGGTAGACCGTGGCATTGCCGTCGCCAACCAGGTAATGGCTGCTGACCTCGCCATGGGTCAGCAGCGCCAGCGAGCGCTCCAGCGAAGCGTTAGTGTAGTGCAGGACGACGAACTGGATGCGGCTGTCCTGGTTCGCCGAGGTGTGGCTGCGGTCGATGCGCAGACCGCTGGAGCAGCCGGCGAGCATGATGAGGAGAAGGGCGGTAGCGAGCGTTTTCATCGGATGGAGGCACGTCATGTGTCGGTATAAGCGCTACAGTATAACGTGCTATCGCCGATTACCCATTCCCCAACGATGCCCACTCAGCGGACTAAGTGCACGGACAGTGTCGAACGCCACAGGGGTGGGGTAGCGGTACTTATCTACCCCTGCTCGACGCGATTGCGCCCTTGGTCCTTGGCGCGGTACAGCGCTTCGTCCGCGCGCTTGAGCACCTGGTCGCCACGTTCGCCGGAACGGAAGGCACTGACGCCGATGGACGTGGTGATCACCACGCGCTCCCCCTTGAAGTGGAACGGGCAGGCCTCGATCGCCGCACGCATCGTCTCGGCGACCTGCAGCGCTGCAGGGGGTGATGTCTGGGGCAGCAGCAGGACGAACTCCTCGCCACCAAAGCGGGCAATGAAGTCGCGCCCGCGCAAGCGCTTGCGCAATTGGTCGGCAACGATCTTCAGCACCTTGTCGCCGGCCAGATGGCCATAGCCGTCGTTGATGCGTTTGAAATGATCGAGGTCGAGGATGGCCATGGCCAGGTGGCCGCCGTTCTCCTGCCAGTCGGCAAGCTCGCGCTCGACCCGTTCGCTCCAAGCCGCGCGGTTGGGCAGACCGGTCAGCGGATCGACCAGTGCTTTCTGGCGCTGTTCTTCCAGATGCTCACGGTAGCCAAGCGCCTCCTGCTCCATGCTCGCCACTCGCTCGGCCAGGCCCTGCAGGCGTCCGGCCAGTTCCTGCTCACGGCGGTCACGCTCGTGCTGGTGCTCATCCATGGTGACCAGCAGGCCCTCGAGCCGGTTGTCCAGCAGGTGCTTGAGGCTGTCGATGTCTACTGCGCCCTGGACGCTGCTCTGCAGGCCATCGACCTGTTCGCGCAGCTGGCTGTCCAGCTCGCGGGCGGCGGTGCTGTTGTCGGCGTGTCCCTCGCTGGCCTCCTGCAGATGGCTCTGGAAGGTCTCCAGGCGCTCGTTGATCTGCTGCAGGTAGGCTTCGAATTCATGCTGGCCGCTGTCGTTGATTGCCAGCATCAACACCGCAAGGTCGTCCAGCACCGGGATCAGCTCATACCAGTTCAGACCGCGCGCCACCCGCTCGCGCATATCCAGGGCCTGGGCCTTGTGGCGCTCAGGCAGGCTGAGGTCATCGAGCAAACCGATGAGGGTTTCCTCGATGTGCGCGGCAACCTGACTGTAGGGCGGCTCCACGGCATCCGGCAGGTCGTAGGGGCCGTCCTCGGCAAGCGGCTCGTCCTCCAGCGGCTCGGGGGTGTTGGCGTCTTCCTGTGGCGAGCCGTCGGCGACATGCTGCGGTTCGACTGGCTCAGGCTCGGCGGCAGCTTCAACAGGTGCGGGGTGGGTAAGGTCGGCTTGCTCGGGGGCCTCGGCGACGGGCTCCACCTGCTCGACAGACGGGGTGACTTCCGGCGCGGGCAGCGCAACTTCCGGGGCCGGCTCGGGTGCCGGCTGCACCGCAGGCAGGGGCTGCAGCTCGTCGGCGTCGAGCAAGCGGGGCGGGGCCGGCGGTTGCGCCTCGGGCATATGGACGGGCGGAGCTTCGGTCACCGCCTCGACGTGCACCGCAGCGCGCGGCAATGCTGGCACCTGCTCCGGCTCTGGTGCGACCTGAGAGCCGTCTTCACGACCGCCGAACAGCCGCTGCAACAAGCCCGGACGCGCCTCTTCGGTCACCTTGCGCAGCGACGACAACGCTCGCCCTTGCAGCCCGCTGAGCTCACCCAGTAGCGGCGGCAGCTCACGCGACTGGCTGACGCCACCGTCGAGTTTCTTGGCCAGCTTCTTCAGGGGGCGGGAAACATCGCCAGGCAGTTCCAACCCTTGCAGTTGGGTGACCAGCGAGGTCAGCGCATCGCTGACCTGGTTCATGCGCGTTTCGCGACGCTGTTCAGACTCCAGCACCGCCTTTTCCAGGCGTGGAATGAGCCCGGCAAGCCCCGCGTCCATGCTGTCGCTGCGGATGACCTCGCGCATTTCCTTCATGCACTGGTCGACGACCTTGTCGCTACCCTCGGCGGCCAGCGTGCTGCGGACCAGGCCACGGCGCAGCAGGTCGAGGCGGGCTTCCCAACGGCGCTCGAGTTTCTCCTGCCGTTCGATGCTTTTTAGATATTTTTCTTTCCAGCGCTCGGCTTCGTCGGTCATGCCTGGATCCGCAACGGTAATGGCATCAGGGAGTATGTGAATACTGGATTTCGGCGCGAAGCGCGAACTCTTGAGTGTGTCAGCGCACGACCGGCAGGGTATCCACAGTCAGGGCATCCGGCAATCGGATCTCGACCGCGACAGGCAGGTGGTCGGAAATTGGCTGCGACAGCACTTCGACCCGTTCAAGCGTCAGGCTCGGGCTGAGCAGGATGTGATCCAGGCAGCGTTGCGGGCGCCAGCTGGGGAAGGTCGCCTCGACCTGTGGGGCGATCAGGCCGAGGTCGCGCAGGGGCGAGCGCTCGAGCAGGTCGTTGGCGTGGGTGTTCATGTCGCCCATGAGGATCTGGTGGCGGTAGCCGCCGATCAGCTCACGGACATACCCCAGTTGCAGGGCGCGGGTCTTGGCGCCCAGCGCCAGGTGCATCATCACCACGATCAGCGCGTTCTCGCCTTCGCCAAAGCGCACCAGGATCGCCCCGCGACCGGACGGACCGGGCAGGGGGTGGTCTTCAAGGTGCTGGGGCTTGAGTCGGCTGAGCACGCCGTTGCTGTGCTGGGCGAAACGCCCGAGATTGCGGTTGAGCTGCTGGTACCAGTAAGGGAAGGCGCCGAGCTGGGCCAGGTGCTCGACCTGGTTGACGTAGCCCGAGCGCAGGCTGCCGCCGTCGGCTTCCTGCAGGGCAACCAGGTCGAAGTCACCGAGCAGGTCGCCGATCTTCTGCAGGTTGCCGGCCCGCCCGGTATGCGGCAGCAGGTGCTGCCAGCTGCGGGTCAGGTAGTGGCGGTAGCGCTCGGTGCTGATGCCGACCTGGATATTGAAGCTGAGCAGCCGCAGGCGACCATCCTCCGGCAGGCCTGGGGCCTGCAGATGATGTTCGTTGACCCGCGGCTGGTGCAGGCCAACACTTCGCGTGGTACGCAAGCGGGCCATGGCTGCGCCGCTTACTTAGCGGCACGCTCCTTGGCGATCAGTTGGTCGGCGACGTTCAGGACGCCTTCCGGCCCGCCAGCGGTACCCAGGTCGAAGCGGTACTTGCCGTTGACCACCATGCTCGGCACGCCGGTGATTTCGTACTTCTTCGCCAGTTCCTTGGCCTGGTTGACCTGGCCCTTGATGGCGAACGAGTTGAAGGTGGCGAGGAACTTGTCCTTGTCCACGCCTTGGGTGGCGAGGAAGTCGGCCATGTCGTTCGGGTCGGTCAGGCGCTTGCGCTGGTTCTGGATGGCATCGAAGACTGCGGCGTGGACCTTGTGCTCGACGCCCATGGCTTCGAGGGTCAGGAACATCTGGCCGTGGGCATCCCAAGGGCCGCCGAACATGGCCGGGACGCGCTTGAAGTTGACGTCTGCCGGCAGCTTGTCGACCCAGGGGTTGATGGTGGGTTCGAAGTGGTAGCAGTGCGGGCAGCCGTACCAGAACAGCTCGACGACTTCGATCTTGCCTGGCTGCGAGACCGGGACCGGGTTGCTCAGCTCGATATATTCCTTGCCGGCCACAGGCTCTGCGGCCTGTACCGCGGCCATACCGAATACGCTGGCGGCGACCAGCGCAGCGCTGAGAATCAGTTTACGCATGCTTTACTCCTGAGCAGTCAGTGGTCGCCTCGACACGACCTATGCTGTGACAGGCCATGAAGGGCTCGAGTTCTGTAGTGTAACGGCTGGGACCATAAAAAAGGGTGGCCTGCGCCACCCTTTTCATGTTTAGCGATGGTGCATTAACCGAGTGTTAACGCTCGCCTCAATGCAGCCCCTGGATATAGCTGGCCAGCGCCTCGATATCCTTGTTGCTCAGCTTGCCGGCGATGGTGCGCATGGTCATGGCATCGCCATCGTTGGTGCGGTTGCCTTCACGGAAGTCGGTGAGCTGCTTGCTGACATACTGCGAGTGCTGGCCGCTCAGGTGAGGGAAGCCGGCCAGGGCGATGCCTGCGCCGTTAGGGGAGTGGCAACCGGTACAGGCGGGCATGCCTTTCTCCAGGTCACCGCCGTTGAACAGCGCACGACCACGCTCTACCAGCTTGGGATCTGCCGCGCCGACACTGCCTTTCTGGCTGGCGAAGTAGGCGGCGATATCGGCCAGGTCCTGGTCATTGAAGGCCGCCAGCATGCCGGTCATCTCCAGCACCGTGCGCTTGCCCGACTTGATGTCGTGCAGTTGCTTCTCAAGGTAGCGCTGGCCCTGGCCGGCCAGTTTCGGGAAGTTCGGCGCCAGGCTGTTGCCGTCGGGGTTATGGCAGGCACCACAGACCGCAGTCTTCGCCTGGCCGGCAGCGGCATCGCCTTTGATGGGGTCGGCAGCAGTGGCCGCACCTGCGACACCCATGGTCAACAGCAGACTCACGAATAGTTTGTTCATCAGCTAATCCAACACGGCTAAGGGTGAAATGTTATGTATCGGGACTGCCGCTCATCCAAAGGATGACCAATCGGTAGTCCTCGGCACTGCAGTCCATGCACAATCCACGCGGCGGCATAGCCTTGAAACCCTGGGTAACATGCGCCACCAGTACATCCAGACCTCGCGCCAGCCTCGGTTCCCAGGCCGCCGCATCGCCCTTCCTCGGGGCCTGTGGCAGCTGACCGGCGTGACAGGCCGCACATGTGCGGTTGTACAACGCCTCGGGATCCTGTGTAGCCTGTGCGCTGAAAAACGGCTGGAACATACCGACCGCCAGCAGCCATTTCGCCATGCGGAACGACCTGACAGGGTTGGGGGCCGCGCTGCGTTCTGATGCGCGAGCTAGTGATCGACACCCCATGCTCGTCCTCCTTCGCTGGGAGAATGAGCACACAAAAACTGGGGCATTATATACTTCCGCCCTCCAAACGGAAACGCGGCCTGGATCAGGCAACACCCACATCGGATATCCCATGCAAGTCAAGAACCCCATCCTCGGCCTCTGCCAGAAAGCCAAATTCGCCCTCAGCGCTGCCAAGGTCGAACAATGCCCGGAAGACCAGGGCTACGAGGTGGCTTTCGCCGGCCGCTCCAACGCCGGTAAATCCAGCGCCCTCAATACCCTGACCCATGCCAGCCTGGCGCGTACCTCCAAGACCCCGGGGCGCACCCAGCTGTTGAATTTCTTCAGTCTGGACGATGAACGGCGTTTGGTCGACCTGCCAGGTTACGGTTATGCGAAAGTGCCGATTCCGCTCAAGCAGCACTGGCAGAAACACCTGGAGGCCTACCTGGGCGGGCGCGAATGCCTGCGGGGCGTGATCCTGCTGATGGATGTGCGCCACCCGATGACCGACTTCGACAAGATGATGCTCGACTGGGCCAAGGCCAGCGGCATGCCCATGCACATCCTGCTGACCAAGGCTGACAAGCTCACGCACGGCGCGGGCAAGAACACCCTGCTCAAGGTGCAGTCGGAAATTCGCAAGGGCTGGGGCGACGCGGCGTCCATCCAGCTGTTCTCGGCACCCAAGCGCCAGGGGCTGGAAGAGGCCTATCGGGTCTTGGCGGATTGGATGGAGCTGGAAGACAAGCCGGTGGCTTGAAGATCCACCTGCAATCTGTGGCGGCGGGCCGGTCCGCTGCCACAGGCTTCTCCAGCAGCGATGAGGCAAATTCCGGGCAAAAAAAACCCCGGACTTCATATGGGGAGGGGGAAGTTCGGGGTCCAAGTCCGGACCGCTAGGGCGGGGTCCAGATATCTGCCAACACTTAACACAACATAGGAGCATCGAAAGGCTTCACCAGCCATTCAGTTACTCTGAGTTCCGGTTCACCGGTTTAGTTCCGAAGCCTTGAAAACTATTTGCGATAGTTTCATGAATCTTCAGAACCGGGGGGGGCGAGGAGCCGACCCTGCGGATCTGCGGCACTACGACACAGATCCTACTCTTCTTCGCCCTACCGTTTAGTGAGCTTCGTCCCAATTCGAGCCTACGCCGACTTCGACCAGCAGCGGAACATCGAGCTGCGCGGCGTTGCTCATGTAGGGGCGAATTTCGGCCTTCACCTGTTCGACCAGGTCTTCACGCACCTCCAGCACCAGTTCATCGTGCACCTGGAGAATCACCCGGGCATCCAGGCCACTGTCGCTCAGCCAGTTGTCCACCGCGACCATGGCGCGCTTGACGATGTCGGCCGCCGTACCCTGCATCGGCGCGTTGATCGCGGTACGCTCGGCACCTTTGCGCAGGGCCGGGTTCTTGGCATTGATGTCCGGCAGGTACAGGCGCCGCCCGAACAAGGTTTCGACGAAGCCCTGCTCGGCGGCCTGGGTGCGGGTGCGCTCCATGTAGGCCAGCACGCCGGGATAGCGCGCGAAGTAGCGGTCGATGTAGTCCTGCGACTGCTTGCGATCGACGCCGATCTGCTTGGCCAGGCCGAAGGCGCTCATGCCGTAGATCAAGCCGAAGTTGATGGCCTTGGCGCTGCGACGCTGGTCGTTGGTGACTGCATCCAGCGCCACGCCGAATACTTCTGCGGCCGTCGCGCGGTGCACATCAAGGTCATTGCGGAAGGCGTGCAGCAGGCCTTCATCCTTGGCCAGGTGGGCCATGATGCGCAGCTCGATCTGCGAGTAGTCCGCGGCCAGCAGCTTGTAGCCGGGGCTGGCAACGAAGGCCTGGCGGATGCGTCGGCCTTCGGGAGTGCGTACCGGAATGTTCTGCAGGTTCGGATCGCTGGACGACAAGCGCCCGGTGGCGGCCACCGCCTGCTGGTAGGAGGTGTGGATACGCCCGGTACGCGGGTTGATCTGGTCCGGCAGCTTGTCGGTATAGGTGCTCTTGAGCTTGCTCAGGGAGCGGTACTCCATCAGCACCGTCGGCAGCGGATAGCCTTCGGCGGCCAGGTCCGCGAGCACGGCTTCGGCCGTGGAAGCCTGGCCCTTGGCAGTCTTGCTCAGTACCGGCATGCCCAGCTTATCGTAGAGGATCACCCCCAGTTGCTTGGGTGAACCCAGGTTGAATTCTTCGCCCGCCAGCTCGAACGCCCGACGCTCGAGCTCGGCCATCTTCACGCCCAGCTCACCGCTCTGCACCTTGAGCAGCTCCGCGTCGACCAACGCGCCCTGGCGCTCGATCCTGGCCAGCACCGGCACCAGCGGCATCTCGATGTCCATCAGCACCGGCTGCACGCTGGGCGTTTTCGCCAGGCGTGCCTGCAGTGCGTGGTGCAGGCGCAGGGTGATGTCGGCATCTTCGGCGGCGTACGGGCCAGCCTTGTCCAGATGGATCTGGTTGAAGGTCAGCTGCTTGGCGCCCTTGCCAGCGATATCCTCGAAGGCGATGGTGCTGTGGTCGAGGTACTTCTGCGCCAGGCTGTCCATGTCGTGACGCGTGGCGGTGGAATCGAGCACATAGGATTCGAGCATGGTGTCATAGGCCACGCCACGCATCTGGATCGGCAGCGAAGCGTTGGCCAGGATGTTGATGTCGTACTTGGCGTTCTGCCCGACCTTGGCCTTGGCCGGGTCTTCCAGCAACGGCTTGAGCGCCTTCAGCACCGCGTCGCGGTCCAACTGCTTCGGAGCACCTTCGTAGTCGTGGGCCAGCGGCACATAGGCCGCTTCATGGGGCTCGACCGCGAACGACAGGCCGACCAGCTCCGCACGCTGGGCATCCAGGCCGGTGGTCTCGGTGTCGAAGGCGAACAGAGGCGCCTGGCGCAGCTTCTCGAGCCAGACATCGAAGCGCGCCTGGTCGAGGATAGTTTCGTATTTCGCCTCGACCTGGGCCGCAGGCTCCTCGACCGGAGCAATAGTGTCACCCTCCCGGGCGGCGTCGCGCTGTACCTCGGCGACCCAGCTCTTGAACTCCATTTCGGTGTACAGCGCCAGCAATGCTTCGCGGTCCGGCTCGCCGCACACCAGGGCATCGACCTCGACATCCAGCTCGACATCGACCTTGATGGTCGCCAGCTCATACGACAGGAACGCCGCGTCGCGGTGCTCCTCGAGCTTGGCCGGCAGGGTCTTGGCGCCGCGAATGGCCAGGCCCGGCACCTTGTCGAGGTTCTCGTACAGGTCACGCAGGCCGCCACCGATACCGGTCAACAGGCCCACGGCGGTCTTCTCGCCGACTCCCGGAACACCCGGGATGTTATCGACCTTGTCACCCATCAGGGCCAGGAAGTCGATGATGTGCTCGGGACCGACGCCGAACTTCTCGTGCACGCCAGCCACGTCGAGCACCGTGCCGGTCATGGTGTTGACCAGGGTGATGTGGCCGTCTACCAGTTGCGCCATGTCCTTGTCGCCGGTCGAGATGATGACCGGACGCCCGGCTGCCGCACTGCTGCGGGCCAGGGTGCCGATCACGTCGTCGGCCTCGACGCCTTCGACGCACAGCAGCGGGTAGCCCAGGGCCCTGACACTGGCGTGCAGCGGTTCGACCTGCAGGCGCAGGTCGTCGGGCATGCTCGGGCGGTTGGCCTTGTACTCGGCGAACATGGCATCGCGGAAAGTGCCGCCCTTGGCGTCGAAGACCACCGCGAACAGGCTGTCCGGGTATTGCTTGCGCAGGCTCTTGAGCATGTTCAGCACGCCCTTGACCGCACCGGTGGGCATGCCCTTGGACGTGGTCAGCGGCGGCAGGGCGTGAAAGGCGCGGTAGAGGTAGGACGAACCGTCCACCAGGACGAGGGGCGCTTGGCTCATGAGGAGAATCAACCTTTTCGACGGGTCCGGAGCTAGAATAGCCGGATCAGTGACGACAAAAGGACTTAGGTTATCATGCGTACACCCATTCGCCTGTTACTGCTCAGCCTGCTGGCCACCATGCCGGTCGTTACGCTGGCGGCGGACGACGCCCCATCGGCAGATCCCGATGTGACCATTCGCACGGAAGGCGACAGAACCATCCAGGAGTACCGTCAGAACGGTTTCCTGTATGCGATCAAGATCACGCCGAAAAACGGCAAGCCTTATTTCCTGGTACGCGCCGATGGCTCCGATGGCAATTTCATTCGATCCGACCAGCCGGACATGCTGATTCCGTCCTGGAAGATCTTCGAATGGTAAGGTAGTAACGCGTATCGTTCTTATCAACCAGGCACTTCCTCCTGGAAGTGCCCGTATGGGCAACTTTTCAACATGTCAGTCTTCACCCCTGTGTCCCGGCCTGAGCTGGAAACCTTTCTGGCGCCATACGAGCTGGGCCGTCTGCTCGACTTCCAGGGCATTGCCGCCGGAACCGAAAACAGCAATTTCTTCGTAAGCCTGGAAAAAGGGGAATTCGTACTGACGCTGATCGAGCGTGGGCCGGCCGAAGACATGCCGTTCTTCATCGAACTGCTCGACGTGCTGCATGACGCCGACATGCCCGTCCCCTACGCGGTGCGCGATCGCGACGGCAATGGTCTGCGCGAACTGTGCGGCAAGCCGGCACTGCTGCAGCCGCGGCTGTCGGGCAAGCACGTCAAGGCGCCGAACAATCAGCACTGCGCCCAGGTCGGCGAGTTGCTGGCGCATATCCACCTGGCGACCCGTGAGCGCATCATCGAGCGCCGCACCGACCGCGGCCTGGACTGGATGCTGGCGTCCGGCGCCGAGCTGCTGGCCGGGCTCGACGCCAGCCAGGTGGCGCTGCTGCAACCGGCGCTGGACGAGATCAACGTGCACAAGGCGCAGATCCTCGCCCTGCCACGGGCCAACCTGCACGCCGACCTGTTCCGCGACAACGTGATGTTCGAAGGCACCCACCTGACCGGTCTGATCGACTTCTACAACGCCTGTTCCGGGCCGATGCTGTACGACATCGCCATCACCGTGAATGACTGGTGCCTGAACGAAGCGGGCGGCATCGACCTGCCGCGCGCCCAGGCACTGTTGGGCGCCTACGCCGCGCTGCGGCCGTTCACCGCCGCCGAGGCCGAGCTGTGGCAGGTGATGCTGCGGGTGGGTTGCGTGCGTTTCTGGCTGTCGCGGTTGATTGCGGCGCGGGACTTTGCCGGCATGGACGTGACGATCCATGATCCGAGCGAGTTCGAGGTGCGGTTGGTGCAGCGCCAGCAGGTGGCGTTGAAGTTGCCGTTCGCGCTGTAAGCGCGGCGGCCCAATCGCGGGGCAAGTCGAATCGTCGCACCGCCGCTCCCACAGACACAGCGCTGACCCCAGAATCAGCGCCTTGCCTGTGGGCGGTGCGACGATTCGTCTTGCCCCGCGATAGGGCCGGGTCAGCCGCTAGAGATGCTCCAGGCAACCGGTCAGATCATTCCCCAGCTTCTCCAGCAAGCGCTCGTAGCCCTTGCCATCCACCGTATCGGTCCCACCCAGCGCATCCAGTTCCGCCAAGGTCACCGGCAGCCCGGCCACCAGCGTTTCGGCGAGGCGCGGACGGATCGGCGGTTCACTGAACACACAGGTCGGACCAACTTCCTGCAGGCGCTTGCGCATCGCCGCGACATGCTGCGCGCCCGGCTGCACCTCGGCGGCGACGCTGAACACGCCGGTATGGCGCAACCCGTACTCTGCCTCGAAGTAGTCGAAGGCTTCGTGGAACACGAAGTAGGGCTTGCCGGCAATGCCGGCCACGCGGGCCTTGATCCGCTGATCGAGCGCATCCAGGCGCTCGCCGAAGGCCTTCTGGTTGGCCTGGTAGCGCGCCGCATTGGCCGGATCCGCCGCCGCCAGGTCACTGGCCATTTTCGCCGCGATCACTCGAGCATTGACCGATGACAGCCACAGGTGCGCATCGAGCGACCCTGGGCGGTGATCATGGTCGTGGTCGTCGTGGTCTTCTTCATGCGAGTGGCTGTCTTCGCCGAAACGGCGCAGCTTCATGCCAGGCAACGCCTGCACCGCGACAGTCGGCTTGCTCCGGCTGCCCAGCACGCGCGGCAGGAAGCTCTCCATGTCCGGGCCGATCCAGTACAGCAGGTCGGCGTCGCCCACCTTCCGTACGTCGGACGGGCGCAGGGCGTAGTTGTGCGGCGAAGCGCCGGGCGGCAGCAACACGTCGGGGCTGCCGACACCGTCCTGAACCGCGGCAGCGATCTGCTGCAGGGGCTTGATGCTGGTCAGCACACGCACGTCGGCGTGGGCCGAGAAAGTGATGAAAGCGACAAAGAGAGCAAGGAATCGGGACACGGTGGATACTCGGCTCGTCAGAAACAGGTAACATAATAACGTCTCCATCGATAACCGTCGCCGCCCATGTCAATCACGCCGCTGGCTCACCGTCCCCACGATCATTCCCATTGCGTCCACAGCGCCCTGGCCGAAGCCGACGCCCTGTGCGTCCGCCAGGGTCTGCGCCTGACCGCGCTGCGCCGCCGTGTGCTGGAGCTGGTGTGGCAAAGCCACAAGCCGCTGGGCGCCTACGACATCCTCGCCGTGCTCAGCGAGCAGGACGGTCGCCGCGCCGCGCCGCCGACCGTGTACCGCGCCCTGGACTTCCTGCTCGAGAACGGCCTGGTGCACCGCATCGCCTCGCTCAACGCCTTCATCGGCTGCAGCCACCCTGAACACAAGCACCAGGGCCAATTCCTGATCTGCCGCGAATGCCACGTGGCCATCGAACTGGAGCAGGAGAGCATCAGCGGCGCCATCGTCGCCAGTGCCAAGGCCGTGGGCTTTGCCGTCGAATCCCAGACCGTCGAAGTGGTCGGCCTGTGCGGCAACTGCCGGGGCGCCGCATGAGCGACGCGCTGATCCGCCTGGAGCAGGTCGGCGTCACCTTTGGCGGCGAGGCGGTGCTCGACAGCATCGACCTGTCGGTCGCACCGCGCCAGATCGTCACCCTGATCGGCCCCAACGGTGCTGGCAAGACCACCCTGGTGCGCGCCGTGCTCGGCCTGCTCAAGCCGCACAGTGGCAAGGTCTGGCGCAAGCCGCGCCTGCGCATCGGCTACATGCCGCAGAAGATCCAGGTCGACGCCACCCTGCCGCTGTCGGTGCTGCGATTCCTGCGCCTGGTGCCGGGCGTGGATCGCGCCGCGGCGCTGTCGGCATTGCAGGAGGTGGGCGCCGAGCATGTCATCGACAGCCCGATCCAGACGGTCTCCGGTGGCGAGATGCAACGGGTACTGCTGGCTCGGGCGCTGCTGCGCGAGCCTGAGCTGCTGGTGCTCGACGAACCCGTACAGGGCGTGGACGTGGTTGGCCAGACCGAGCTGTACAACCTCATCACCCGCCTGCGCGACCGCCACGGCTGCGGCGTGCTGATGGTCTCCCACGACCTGCACCTGGTGATGAGCGCCACCGACCAGGTGGTCTGCCTGAACCGCCATGTGTGCTGTTCGGGCCACCCGGAGCAGGTCAGCAACGACCCGGCATTCGTCGAGCTGTTCGGCCAGAACGCGCCAAGCCTTGCGGTCTATCACCACCATCATGATCACAGCCACGACCTGCACGGTGCGGTGATCGCCCCCGGCGCCCATGTCCACGGAGAGCACTGCAAGCATGGCTGATTTTCTTCTGTACGCCTTGCTTGCCGGTCTTTCCCTGGCGCTGGTGGCCGGCCCCCTGGGCTCCTTCGTGGTCTGGCGGCGCATGGCCTATTTCGGCGACACCTTGTCCCATGCCGCGCTGCTGGGCGTGGCCCTGGGCTTCGTACTGGACGTCAGCCCCACGCTCGCGGTAACGGTCGGCTGCCTGTTGCTGGCGATCCTGCTGGTGACCCTGCAACAACGCCAGCCGCTGGCGTCCGACACCCTGCTCGGCATCCTCGCGCCCAGCACCCTGTCGCTGGGCCTGGTGGTGCTGAGCTTCATGCACGACGTGCGCATCGACCTGATGGCCTACCTGTTCGGTGACCTGCTGGCGATCAGTACCACCGACCTGTCATGGATTCTCGGCGGCAGTGTGTTGGTGCTGGCCTTGCTCGCGGTGCTCTGGCGCCCGCTGCTGGCAATCACCGTGCACGAGGAGCTGGCGATGGTCGAGGGCCTGCCAGTGGCGGGCCTGCGCATGGCGTTGATGCTGCTGATCGCGGTGGTCATCGCCGTGGCGATGAAGATCGTCGGCGTGCTGCTGATCACCTCGCTGCTGATCATCCCGGCCGCTGCGGCACAACGTCACGCGCGCTCGCCCGAGCAGATGGCCCTGGGCGCCAGCCTGCTGGGCGTGGCCGCGGTTTGCGGGGGGCTGGCGATGTCCTGGTTCAAGGATACGCCTGCCGGTCCGTCGATCGTGGTCTGCGCCGCAGTGCTATTCTTGCTGAGCCTGGCATTGCCCAAACGCTGATATTTTCAGGGTGCGCATTGACGCACCCTGCAACCTTTGCGCCCGTAAAGGGTCTGTAAGACTTGTTTTCGAGCGTGCGCACCTGGGTGTAGACTTGCTCGCTTTTTGCGCAAATAGAGAGTCGCAGGAATGAAGCCGTTCGCCTCCCGTTATCTGCTTGTTGCCGCGTTTTCCCTGTTCCTGGCTGCCTGTTCCAGTGCCCCGGTCGAGCAGCCCGTCGCGCCTGCGCAGCCGGACGCCTGGCAGCAGTTGCAACAGAACATCGCCAGCAACGAGCTGGCCACCGCCGAAGACCAGCTCGCCAGCCTGCAGGCACAGTCGCCGAACGATGCGCGTATCGAGCAATACCAGCGCCAGATCGCCGAAGCCTACCTGCAGCGCAGCCAGATCGTCCTGCAGAAAGGCGACGTCAACGCGGCCGCCACCGCACTGGCCCGCGCCCGCGCACTGATGCCACAGGCACCGGCGCTGACCGGCGGCGATGCCGTCGCCCACGCCCGCCAGGCCGAGCTGGACAAGGCTGAAGCCGCGCTGAAGGCTGCAGAATCCAAGCCGCAGGCCCGGGTCATCGACCCAGCGGCACCGAGCACGGTGATTGCGCTGAAAACCACGGACATTGCAGCCATGCGCAAGCAGCTGGATGACATCGCCGCCGATGTGGTGAGTTACCAGTGCGAAGTGGTGTTCCAGGTGCCGCGCACCCAGGATGCACCGTGGCTCAAGACCCTGCTGCAGAAGCGGGTGAAGCGGATCGATGCCGATTTTGCGTTGAAGCAGAAGCACGAGATCCAGCGGGCATTGCCAGCACAGGTAGTGCTGGTGCCGCATCAGCGCTGAAACAGCGTCGACATCTTCGCGGATAAACCCGCTCCCACAGATGCGTACATAACCTGTGGGAGCGGGCTTACCCGCGAACATATGCTACGGCATCAAGCCGGAATCGCTTCTGCAGCCGCCTCCCGCGCCCACACCCGGTGCCCTTCGACCGCCTTCACGAAAGCCTCCACGGTCTTCTGGTCATCCCCCAGCAGCAAACCCTTGTCCTCCTTGAGCCCCAGCGCCCCCAGCAGCGCCTTGCCGTCCTTGGCCAGGCCGATCGCCTTGAGGTGCTTGTAGCCTTCAAGCAGGAAGTGCTTGGACACCCCGCTCGCCGCCAGTGCATCCAGCGAGGCCTTGCCAGCCGGGACCAGGATCCCGTCGAACATGACCGACGGCATGCCTTCCATCGAGGCATCCACCGCCAGCGCCTTGCCGTCAGAGGTCTTCACCGGCGCCGAGGTCGGCCCCAGCAGCATGGGGCGTGCGCTGTGGGCCTCCAGCGCCTTGACCAGCCTGTCGACGCTGTCGCCATCCACGCCATTGGCTACCAGCAGCGCAATCTTGCGCCCCTTGATGCCCACATCGCCCGGATGATTCATCTGGCTCAAGGCCGGTGACGACTTGAGCTTCGATTCCTTGCCCTTGACCGTCCCGGCCTTGGGCGCCGGCAGGCCGAGATTCTGCGCGACTGCCGCTGCCAGCTTCAGGTCGATATTGGCCAGGATCTCGTTAACCTCCCGCGCGCGAATGTGCTCGCGCTCGACCTTGCCCAGCTCGAAGCTGTAAGCCTTGATGATGTGCTGTTGTTCGTTGTCGCTCATGCTGTGGAAGAACAGCCGCGCCTGCGAGAAGTGATCGCCGAACGAATCGCTGCGCTGGCGGATCTTGTGCGCGTCGACGCGCTCCTGATAGCTCTCGAAGCCGCCGTCCTGCGCTGCCGGCGGGGTTTCCTTCGGCCAGCCGCCATCGATGGAGTTGGGCTCGTAGGACGCACGCCCCTTGTCGATGGTCATCCGATGCATGGCATCGCGCTGGCCGCTGTGGTTAGGCGCGATTGGCCGGTTGATCGGGATTTCGTGGAAGTTCGGCCCGCCCAGGCGGCTGATCTGCGTGTCGGTGTAGGAAAACAGCCGGCCCTGCAGCAGCGGGTCGTTGGTGAAATCGATACCCGGCACGATGTGCCCCGGGCAAAAGGCGATCTGCTCGATTTCGGCGAAGAAGTTGTCCGGGTTGCGATCGAGCACCATCTTGCCCAGCGGCGTCACCGGCACCAGCTCCTCGGGGATGATCTTGGTCGGGTCGAGCAGGTCGAAGTCGAACTTGTGCTCGTCTTCCTCTGCCACGATCTGCACCCCCAGCTCCCACTCCGGGTAGTCACCGGTCTCGATGGCTTCCCACAGGTCGCGACGGTGATAGTCGGTGTCCTTGCCTGCCAGCTTCTGCGCTTCGTCCCACAGCACCGAGTGTACGCCCTGGCGGGGTTTCCAGTGGAACTTGACGAAACTGGCCACGCCCTCGGCGTTGATCAGGCGGAAGGTGTGCACCCCGAACCCTTCCATCATCCGCAGGCTGCGCGGAATGGCGCGGTCGGACATGGCCCACATGACCATGTGCGCCGACTCGGGCACCAGCGAAACGAAATCCCAGAACGTGTCGTGGGCCGAGCCGCCGGTGGGGATCTCGTTATGCGGTTCGGGTTTCACCGCGTGGACGAAGTCAGGAAACTTGATCGCATCCTGGATGAAGAACACCGGCATGTTATTGCCCACCAGGTCGAAATTGCCCTCATCGGTGTAGAACTTGACGGCAAAGCCGCGCACATCGCGCACCGTGTCACCGGAGCCACGCGGCCCCTGCACGGTGGAAAAACGCACGAACACCGGGGTGATCTTCTGCGGGTCCTGCAGGAAACCGGCCTTGGTCAGGGCACTGTGGTTGGCGTAGCTCTGGAAATACCCGTGGGCGCCGGTGCCGCGGGCGTGGACGATACGCTCGGGGATGCGCTCATGGTCGAAGTGGGTGATCTTCTCGCGCATGATGAAGTCTTCGAGCAGCGAAGGCCCGCGAGCGCCGGCCTTGAGGCTGTTCTGGTTGTCGGCGACCTTCACCCCCTGGTTGGTACGCAGCGCCTGGCCGGTGGCGTCGCTGCGGAAGGTTTCCAGGCTCTGCAGCTTGGCGTTGGTGTTGGCCTTGTCCGGGGTGTCGGCCCCGGCGACCTGGCTGGCATGCGGCGCGGTGCTCTTCTTGCTGGCCATCGGCGGTTCTCCTCATCAGTCTTCAGGCTGCCCTTTCGGGCTTGTTGAAGTAGTGACTGGACGCTTTCGCCAAGCGTTCCATCGGGATTACCGGTTGTCGCGTTATGCCGGATGGATTGGTCGATTACGAAATAAATGCTAAGAACAACTATGGGAAAAGGCTAAAATGCGCCACCCCAGCTCACCGCTGACCCCAATTTCCATGCGCCCCACAAGGTTCGCTACGTGATCGAGTTCCAACATGTGCACAAGACCTACCGCGTCGCCGGTAGGGACATCCCCGCCCTGAATCCGACCAGCCTGACCATCGAAAATGGCCAGGTGTTCGGCCTGATCGGCCACTCCGGCGCTGGCAAGAGCACCATGCTGCGCCTGATCAACCGCCTCGAAGCGCCGTCCGGCGGCAAGATCATCGTCGATGGCGAGGACGTCACCGCCTTCGACGCCAACCAACTGCGCCGCTTCCGCCAGCAGGTCGGCATGATCTTCCAGCACTTCAACCTGCTGGCCTCGAAAACCGTGGCCGACAACGTCGCCCTGCCACTGGTGCTCGCCGGCGAGCTGTCGCGCGGCGAGATCGACAAGCGCGTCAGCCAGTTGCTGGCCCGCGTCGGATTGTCGGACCACGCGAAGAAATATCCGGCACAGCTGTCGGGCGGCCAGAAACAACGTGTGGGCATCGCCCGGGCGCTGTCGACCAACCCGAAGATCCTGCTGTGCGACGAGGCCACCAGCGCCCTCGACCCGCAGACCACCGCCTCGGTGCTGCAATTGCTGGCCGAGATCAACCGCGAGCTGAAGCTCACCATCGTGCTGATCACCCACGAGATGGATGTGATCCGCCGCGTCTGCGACCGCGTGGCGGTGATGGACGCAGGGGTGATCGTCGAGCAGGGGCCGGTGGCGGACGTGTTCCTGCACCCGCAACACCCGACCACCAAGCGCTTCGTCCAGGAAGACGAGCAGGTCGACGAAGGCGACCAGCGCGACGACTTCGCCCACGTGCCGGGCCGTATCGTGCGCCTGACGTTCCAGGGCGACGCCACCTATGCGCCGCTGCTGGGCACCGTGGCCCGTGAGACCGGGGTGGACTACAGCATCCTGGCCGGCCGTATCGACCGCATCAAGGATGTCCCCTACGGCCAACTGACCCTCGCCGTCACCGGCGGCAACATCGACGCAGCGTTCGACCGCTTCAAGGCGGCTGACGTACATATGGAGGTCCTGCGCTGATGGACGCCCTGAATTTCTTCGCCAACGTCGACTGGTCCGAGATTTCCCTCGCCACCGGCGACACCCTGATCATGCTGTTCGGCTCCCTGCTGTTCACGGTACTGCTCGGCCTGCCGCTGGGCGTGCTGCTGTTCCTCTGCGGGCCGCGGCAGATGTTCGAGCAGAAGGGCGTCTACGCGCTGCTGTCGCTGATCGTAAACATCCTGCGTTCGCTGCCGTTCATCATTCTGCTGATCGTGATGATTCCGATCACCGTGCTGATCACCGGCACCTCGCTGGGCGTGGCCGGTGCCATTCCGCCGCTGGTGGTGGGCGCCACGCCCTTCTTCGCGCGCCTGGTCGAGACCGCGCTGCGCGAGGTGGACCGCGGCATCATCGAAGCCACCCAGTCGATGGGCGCCACTACCCGCCAGATCATCACCAATGCCTTGCTGCCGGAGGCCCGTCCGGGCATCTTCGCGGCCATCACCGTCACCGCCATCACCCTGGTGTCCTACACCGCAATGGCCGGTGTGGTCGGCGCGGGCGGCCTCGGCGACCTGGCCATCCGCTTCGGCTACCAGCGTTTCCAGACCGACGTGATGATCGTCACCGTGGTGTTGCTGCTGGTGCTGGTGCAGATACTGCAGACCGTCGGCGACAAGCTGGTCGTACATTTTTCCCGTAAGTAAGCCTAACAGGGTCGGCCCGGCCGTCCCGTTCGGGGGCCGTCGCGGCCCTCACAAGGAGTGATCGATGAAAAAGCTGTTCGCTGTCGTCGCCGCCGTCGCGGCCTTCTCGGCCAATGCCGCCGAAACCCTGACCGTCGCCGCCACCCCGGTGCCGCACGCCGAGATCCTCAACTTCGTCAAGCCACAGCTGGCGAAGGAAGGCGTGGAGCTGAAGGTCAAGGAGTTCACCGACTACGTTCAACCGAACGTGCAGGTCGCGGAAAAACGCCTGGATGCCAACTTCTTCCAGCACCAGCCGTACCTGGATGAGTTCAACAAGGCCAAGGGCACCAAGCTGGTCAGCGTTGCCGGCGTGCACATCGAGCCGCTGGGCGTGTACTCGGCCAAGATCAAGAAGCTCGACGAGCTGCCATCCGGCGCCACCGTGGTCATCCCCAATGACGCCACCAACGGCGGCCGCGCCCTGCTGCTGCTGGACAAGGCCGGTGTGATCAAGCTCAAGGACAACACCAACATCCTGTCCACCGTGAAGGATGTGGCTGAAAATCCGAAGGGCGTGAAGTTCCGCGAACTGGAAGCGGCCACCATCCCGCGCGTGCTGACCCAGGTCGATGCGGCGCTGATCAACACCAACTACGCGCTCGAAGCCAAGCTCAACCCTCAGAAGGACGCCCTGGCCATCGAAGGCAGCGACTCGCCGTACGTGAACATCCTGGTGACCCGTGAGGACAACAAGGACGCGGACGCGGTGAAGAAACTGGTGCAGGCGCTGCACTCGCCTGAGGTGAAGCAGTTCATCAACGAGAAGTACAAAGGGGCTGTGGTGCCGGCGTTCTAAGCCGAACGATCGCGCTGAGCTCTTCGCGGGCAAGTCGGAACGCCGAACCGCCGCTCCCACAGGAAATCGCGTTCCCGTAGGAGCGGGCTTGCCCGCGAAGCTTTTGGGGGTTCATCAATCCCGCTTGACCAGCCCCGGCAACTGCGCCACCAGCTTCTGGTTGTTGAACGGCGCACGAATGAACCCACGCTGACGCCCGTCCGGCCCGACCACCGCCAGGTTGCCACTGTGATCGACGGTGTACCCCGGCTTGCTGGTGTCCGCGGGGATGAACGGAATGCTCAGGGCATTGGCCAGCTTCTGGGTATCCTCGATGGATCCTGCCAGCCCCACGAAATCCTTGTCGAAATAGCCCAGGTACTGCTTGAGCTGCTGCGCCGTGTCGCGGTTCGGGTCGACGCTCACCAGCACCACCTGCAAGCGGTCGATCGCCTCCTTGGGCAGCTCGCTTTTCACCTGGCGCAACTGCGCCAACGTGGTCGGACAGATGTCCGGGCAGTAGGTGTAGCCGAAGAACAGCAACGACCATTTGCCCTTCAACTGATCCAGCGCCACCGGCTGGCCGTTCTGGTCGTTCATGGTCACATCCGGCACGCTGCGGCTCTGCGGCAGGAGGATGATGCCGGCGTCGATCAGCTCGGCCGGGTTGGCCTCACCGCGGCCATTGAGCACCTTGTTGACGGTCAAGCCCATGATCAGCGCGACCAGGGCAACGAGGATGAAGACGGTTTTCTGGGTTCGGGTCATAGGTTCAGCAACAGGTAGTGATCAACGAGCAGGGCGATGAACAGCAGGAACAGGTACGCGATAGAGTACTTGAAGGTGCCGATCGCCGCGTGCGGCCGGGTGCCACGGTACAACACCCAGGCCCACTGGACAAAGCGCAGCCCCAGCAACAGGGCGCAGGCCAGGTAGAGCGGGCCGCTCATGTGGATGGCATAGGGCAGCAGGCTCACCGCCAGCAGCACCAGGCTGTAGAGCAGGATATGCAGCTTGGTGTAGTGCTCGCCGTGGGTCACCGGCAGCATGGGTATCTCGGCTTTGGCGTATTCCTCCTTGCGGTGGATGGCCAGGGCCCAGAAGTGTGGCGGCGTCCAGGCGAAGATGATCAGCACCAGCAACAGCGGCTCGGCGCTCAGGTGCCCGCTGACCGCGACCCAACCCAGCAACGGCGGGGCGGCGCCTGCCAGGCCGCCGATCACGATGTTCTGCGGCGTGGCGCGCTTGAGAAAGCCGGTGTAGACGACCGCATAGCCCAACAGGGAGGCAAGCGTGAGCCAGGCCGTGAGCGGGTTGGTGAAGGCCAGCAGCAGCGCCATCCCGGCGCTTGCCAGGGCAAGGGCGAACGCCAGCGCCGGCAAGGGCGCCACCCTTCCCTTGGCCACCGGGCGCTTGCAGGTACGTGCCATCAAGGCATCGATGCGCCGGTCCAGCACGTGGTTGACCACCGCCGCGCCGCCGGCGCACAGGGCGATGCCCAGATTGCCGAACAGCAGCACCGTCCACGGCACACCCGCGCGGGTGGCGAGGAACATGCCCACCAGCGAAGTGATCAGCATCAGCACCACCACCTTGGGCTTGGTCAGCTCCAGGTAATCGCGCCATCCCGCGCGCTGCCGCCCTTGGCTCAGAACCGTCGCCACGTGTCGTTCCTCAAGTGATGGGAAACGCCGCCAGGCGTGACCGGCCGCAGGCGCCAGCCCAGGCCGACACGCACCTTGTCGACCACCCGAATGCGGTAGTTCACCAGCACCATGGTCAGCAGCAACAGGGCGCCCCCGGCGTTGTGCGCCACGGCAACCCCCAGCGGCAGGTGCAGCAGCACGTTGCTGATTCCCAACCCCACTTGCAGCGCCAAGGCAGCCAGCACCAACCGAGCCAGGCCGGACAGGCCATTGCGGTGCAGCTTCCAGCTCAGCATCAGCAGCACTGCCACGACCATCAATGCGCCCAGGCGATGGCTGATATGGATGGCCGTACGCGCATCACTGTCGAGCTGCCCACCCAGGTAGTTCGGGCCGACGTGCTGGGTGAGATGGAAACCGTTGCTGAAGTCTGCCGCAGGCCACCATTGACCATGGCAGGTCGGCAAGTCGATGCAGGCGACTGCCGCGTAGTTGGCACTCACCCACCCACCCAGGGCGATCTGCCCAATCACCACCAGCAGTGCCAGCGCAGCCACCCGGCGCAGACTCAACGGCAGCTTGGGCGGTGGCGCAAAGGCCCGGGATAGACGCAGGGATAACAGGAACAGCAGGCTCAGGGTGGTGAAGCCTCCAAGTAGATGCGCGGTGACCACCTGCGGCCAGAGTTTGAGGGTCACCGTCCACATGCCGAACGCCGCCTGCGCCAGCACCACGGCCAGCAGCAGCACCGGCAACCGGTAGGGCCCGCCGTCGCGGCCATGACGACGTACCGCACCTATCGCCAGCCAGGCGATGACCAGCGCCAGTGTGCCAGCGAAATAGCGATGCACCATCTCAGCCCAGCCCTTGGCTTCTTCCACCGGATGCTCGGGGAAGTGCAACTCGGCATGGGCCAGTTGCGCGTCGGTCTTGGGCACGCCGATGAAGCCATAGCAGCCGGGCCAGTCGGGGCAGCCGAGGCCGGCGTGGGTCAGGCGCGTGTAGGCGCCGAGCAGCACGACGACCAATGCCAGCAAGGTGGCGAACACAGCAAGTCGGTAACCGGGTCTGGCCATGCTGGCCTCCTAGCCGATGTTGGACAGCTTGAGCAGGTGGCGCAGGTCGTCGAGCACATGCTTGCCCTTGACCTTGGCGTCGTAGCGCAGCACCAGGTTGCCATGTGGATCGACGATCCACAGTTGCGCGCCGGGCTCGACGACCTTTGTGCGGTAGCGGTCGGCATCCAGCGCATAGCGCTGCAGTTGCGGGTACTCGCGTTCGAGCAGCGCCTGGTAGTCGCCACTCAAGGGAGTCGCGGTTGCCAGCGCATGGCTGGCACGACTGGCATCGCGGCCAAGGCCGACCTGGATCTGCCGGGCCAGGTAGACCAGCTGCCGGCAGTCCTCGGCGCAGGCATCGGGCGTGCTGACCAGCAGTTGCCAGCGCTCGTCCTGGGCCTGGATGCCGATATCGGCGCGGCTCTGGCCATTGCCGATCATCACGCCGTGGTAGCTGCGTCCCTCCGGCACCCAGAACTTGAGCTTGTACATGCTGGTGGCAAGGATCATCGGGCCGAGGGTCACCAGCAGGATCAGGATCAGCTGCAAGCGCCCGCGGGTGCGGGACTTGCGCCCTTCAGGCACGTCCAGTGGACTCGTGGCGGCGGCCATGGCGTTTCTCCTTGTTGTCGTTGTGCCAGCCGAAATACAGGTACAGCAGCACCAGCGCCGTGCTCAGGGCAAACCATTGCACGGCATAGCCGAGGTGTTTTTCCGGGCCCATGGCAACGACCGGCCAATCCAGCCGATAGCTGGCAGGGCCTGGCTCCAGGCGCAGTTCATGGGCGAAGCCTTCACGCGCCAGCTGCTGCCAGAGCTGTGCGGGATCAAGGGCTGTCAGCAGGTGCGGCCATCGGCCGCCGGGCGGGTCGGGGTGCAGCTGGAAGGTGCTGCCTGGCGGCACGTAGACCGTGGCCTGCAACGCCAGGGGCTGGGCCGGGGTGTCGAAACGCACCGGCACGCGGCGGTCCGGCCAAGGCAACCAACCGCGGTTGACCAGCAACCACTGGCCGCTGGCCTGGTCGTGGAAGGGTTGCAGCAGCTCGACACCGGCCTGGCCGTCGCGCAGGCGGTTGTCCAGCAACAGGCTGTGCTCGGGGTCGAACTGGCCGAACAGGCGCACGCGGTAGAAGGCCGAGTCGGGCAGTTGCACAAGCTGCGCCACGGTCACCGGCGCCTCGATGCGCCGCTCGGCGTAGCTGTCGAGCAGTTGGCGCTTTTCCTCGGCCCGGCGCAGTTGCCAGCAGCCAAGCGCGATCAGCCCCGGCAGCAGTGCGAACACCACCAGGGTCGGGACCAGCCCCGGGCGAAATGGCCTCACCGCGGCCTCGCTCTGTCGATCGCTATACTTGTCCACATCACTGCATCCCCCCGGAGTTTCGCCATGCTCAAGGCCGCGATTGTCCTGATGCTGTTGGCCACCATCGCCAGCCTGTTCAGTGGCCTGGTGTTCCTGGTCAAGGACGACGACCAGTCCACCCGCTTGCTCAAGGCCCTGACCCTGCGCGTCACCCTGGCCGTCCTGACCGTCGGCCTGGTGGCCTGGGGCTTCATCAGTGGGCAATTGGTTTCGCACGCGCCGTTCTGAATCACCCCACCCACAGGGTCCACCTTGCGGCTAAAGCACATACACAAAGATGAACAACCCCACCCATACCACATCCACGAAGTGCCAATACCAGCTGGCCGCCTCGAACCCGAAATGCTTGTCCGGGTTGAAATGCCCGCGCAGTACGCGCACCAACATCACGATCAGGATCAAGGTGCCGAGCGTGACGTGCGCACCATGAAAACCGGTGAGCATGAAGAAGGTCGCGCCGTAGATCCCCGAGCCCAGGGTCAGGCCCAGGTGCACATAGGCCTCGTAGTATTCGTAGGCCTGCAGCGCCAGGAACGACAGCCCCAGCAGGATGGTCAGCCCCAGCCACAGTTTCAGCGCGCCGCGATGGCCCTTGCGCAGGGCATGGTGGGCGATGGTGATGGTGACGCTGGAGCTGACCAGCAGGATGGTGTTGATCAGCGGCAGGTGCCAGGGGTTAATGATGTCCTTCGGCGGCGGGAACAGCTTCGGATCCGGCGTGTGCAGCAATGGCCAGACGAACTCGAAATTGGGCCAGAGCATGTGCGTCACGCCCTTGGCGCCTTCGCCGCCGATCCAGGGACCGGCCAGCACCCGCACATAGAACAGCGCCCCGAAGAAGGCCATGAAGAACATCACTTCCGAAAAGATGAACCAGCTCATGCCCCAACGGAACGAGCGGTCCATCTGCGCGCTGTACAGCCCGGCATGGCTCTCCTTCACCACCGCACCGAACCAGCCAAACAGCATGTAGGCCAGGAACAGCGCACCGACGAAGAAGATCAGCGGCCCGTGGGATTCCGGGTGTCCGGCCTTGAGATCGTTGAACCAGGTGCCCAGGCCGAACACCGTGATGAACAGCCCGACAGTGGCGATGATCGGCCACTTGCTCTGCGCCGGAACGTAGTAGTGCTCATGACTTGCCATTGCTGTTCTCCTTCCCTCAGCGGGCGCCCTGAGCGTCCTGTACCGCGGCATGGGCAACCGGCGGGTGACGCGCAGTGATGTCGAACAAGGTGTAGGCCAGGGTCAGGTGCTTCACGTTGCCCGGCAGGTCGCGGTCGACGATGAAGCGCACCGGCATCTCGATGCGCTCGCCCGGCTGCAGCACCTGCTGGGTGAAACAGAAGCACTCGGTCTTGTGGAAATACGCCGCCGCTTCGGCCGGGGTGATGCTGGGAATCGCCTGGGCACTCATCGGCCGGTCGGTCGGGTTGTGTGCGACGAACACCATCTGGTTCACCGCGCCCGGATTCACTTCGAGCTGGTCAGCGGTGGAGTAGAAGTCCCAGACCATGTCGCTGGCGTTGGTCGACATGAACTGCACCCGCACCGTGCGCGAAGGGTCGCTGATCTGACTGCCTTCGTACTGCCCGCCCGTCTTGCCGTTGATACCGAAGGCCTTGCACATCACGTCGTAGATCGGCACCAGGGCAAAGCCGAAGGCGAACATCACCACCGTCAGCATCAACAGGCGCAGCACCAGGCGTTTGAGCGACAGGCCGGTCATCGCGTCGGTCTCCTATTTCACTTCCGGCGGGGTCTGGAAGGTGTGGTAGGGCGCAGGCGAGGGCACCGACCACTCCAGCCCGTCGGCGCCATCCCAGGGCTTGGCCGGAGCCGGTTCGCCGCCGCGGATGCACTTGATGACGATGAACAGGAAGAAGATCTGTGTGGCGCCGAACATGAACGCGCCGATGGACGAGATCATGTTGAAGTCGGCGAACTGCAGGTTGTAGTCCGGAATCCGTCGCGGCATACCGGCCAGCCCGACGAAATGCATGGGGAAGAAGGCCAGGTTCATGCCCACGAACGACAGCCAGAAATGCAGCTTGGCCAGGGTTTCGTCGTACATGTGCCCGGTCCATTTCGGCAGCCAGTAATAGGCCGAGGCAAAGATGCCGAAGATGGCGCCGGGCACCAGCACGTAGTGGAAGTGGGCGACCACGAAATAGGTGTCGTGGTACTGGAAGTCCGCCGGGGCGATGGCCAGCATCAGCCCGGAGAAGCCGCCGATGGTGAACAGGATGACGAAGGCGATGGCGAACAGCATCGGCGCCTCGAAGGTCATCGCGCCCTGCCACATGGTGCTGACCCAGTTGAACACCTTCACCCCGGTGGGCACGGCGATCAGCATGGTCGCGTACATGAAGAACAGCTCGCCCACCACCGGGATGCCGACCACGAACATGTGGTGCGCCCAGACGATGAACGACAGGAAGGCGATTGCGCCGGTGGCGTAGACCATCGAGGTGTAGCCGAACAGCGGCTTGCGCGAGAACGCCGGGATGATCGAGCTGACAGCGCCGAAGGCCGGCAGGATCATGATGTACACCTCTGGATGGCCGAAGAACCAGAACACGTGCTGGAACAGCACCGGGTCGCCGCCACCCGCCGCGCTGAAGAAGCTGGTGCCGAAGTGGATGTCCATCAGCATCATGGTCACCACGCCGGCCAGCACCGGCATCACCGCGATCAGCAGGAAGGCGGTGATCAGCCAGGTCCAGACGAACAGCGGCATCTTCATCAGGGTCATGCCCGGGGCGCGCAGGTTGAGGATGGTGGCGATCACGTTGATCGCGCCCATGATCGAGCTGATGCCCATCAGGTGGATGGCGAAGATGAAGAAGGTCACGCTGGCCGGCGCATAGGTGGTGGACAGCGGGGCGTAGAAGGTCCAGCCGAAGTTCGGCCCACCGCCGGGGCTGAACAGGGTCGAGACCAGCAGCAGGAAGGCCGCCGGCAGCAGCCAGAAGCTGAAGTTGTTCATCCGTGGCAGGGCCATGTCCGGCGCGCCGATCATCAGCGGAATCATCCAGTTGGCCAGGCCGACGAACGCCGGCATCACCGCGCCGAACACCATGATCAGGCCGTGCATGGTGGTCATCTGGTTGAAGAACGCCGGCTCCACGATCTGCAGGCCCGGCTGGAACAGCTCGGCGCGGATCACCATGGCGAACGAGCCGCCAAGCAGGAACATGGCGAAGCTGAACCACAGGTACATCGTGCCGATGTCCTTGTGGTTGGTGGTCAGCACCCAGCGCATCAGGCCCTTGGCCGGACCGTGCGCATGGTCATGGCCGTGGGCGTGGTCGTCGATCACTGCACTCATGTCCTGTCTCCTGCACGTTGCGGGATATCAAGCGGGCACCGGCTCATTTGCTTTGCGCCTGCTTGAGCGCCAGTACGTCCTTGGGCGTGACCATGTCGCCCTTGTTGTTGCCCCAGGCGTTGCGCTCGTAGGTGACCACTGCGGCGATGTCGACTTCCGAGAGCTGCTTGCCGAACGCGGCCATCGCCGTGCCGGGCTTGCCATGGAAGACAATGCCCAGGTGGTCTTCCTTGGGCCCTGTGGCGATCTTCGAGCCCTTGAGCGCCGGGAACATTGGCGGCAGGCCCTGGCCTTCGGCCTGGTGACAGGCCACGCAGGTGGTGTGGTAGACCTTGTCGCCGCGCTCGACCAGCTCTTGCAGCGTCCAACCCTTGCTGGTCAGTTCCTTGAGCTGGGCCGCCTCGGCCTTGCGCTCGCCGAGCCAGGTGTCGTAGTCGGCCTTGGACTTCACCTCGACCACCACGGGCATGAAACCGTGGTCCTTGCCGCACAGCTCGGTGCACTGGCCGCGGTAGATGCCGGGCTTCTCGATGCGCGTCCAGGCTTCGTTGACGAAACCGGGGATGGCATCACGCTTGACCGCGAAGGCCGGCACCCACCAGGAATGGATCACGTCGGCGGCGGTCACCAGGAAACGCACCTTGGCCCCGACCGGCAGCACCAGCGGCTGATCGACCTCGAGCAGGTAATGCTCGTCCTTGGGCGCCTGGTTGCGGATCTGCTCGGAAGGGGTGGCGAGGTTGCTGAAGAATTCGACGTCCTGGCCCAGGTATTTGTAGTGCCATTTCCACTGGTAGCCGGTGACCTGGATATCGATATCCGACTCGCTGGCGTCGTAGATGTCGATCAGGGTCTTGGTGGCCGGGATGGCCATGGCGACGAGGATGAGAAACGGGACGACCGTCCACATGATCTCGACCCAGGTGTGCTCGTGGAAATGCGCAGGCTGCTGGCCGGTGGAGCGGCGGTGGATGACCATCGACCAGAACATCGCGCCGAACACCACGATGCCGATGACCACGCAGATCCAGAAGATGGTCATGTGCAGGTCGAACACGGCGTGGGAGACTTCCGTCGCCCCCGGAGACATGTTCACGGTCCAGGCGGCGTGCGCCTGACCGAACACCGTCCACAACAGGAGGCCCATCCAGACATGTGGATGTCTCATCATTGCGGGTTCCCCTTATCGTTCTTGTAGTCCCGGAGGCGTGGACGACGTTTTCTACGGCATAAGGGGGGGAACGGGGGTCAAGACTGCCTGGCTTCGACGACCGAGCCCCCTGCAAACGGCAGTCGGGCCTCATCAACGAATCACGTTCAAGCGGAGTATAGACAGCGACCAATCGCACGCAACGCGTGATGTGAAAACAACTTCACGCATTGGCTGAAATGGCTGAAAGGATTATTCCAGAGGGCTTGGGGCATAATAGTGGCACATTGATATAACCCGGCGGAACAAGTGCCCTGTTGTTATAACAAATGCGTCTTAGCAATCTACGCAGCCGAGCTAACTTAGTGTCTTCCGTTTGTAACGCCTTGTCCCTGGAGTTGTCATGAACATCGCAGCTGTACGCGAGCAGATCGAACAAGCCCATCAACATGAGAGCCGTACAGGCCAACTGAAGCAACGCCTCGAACAGCAACTGCCTCACCTGCATCCTTCGATCCAACTGCCCCCGCAGGACGCCCAGGGTACCTTGACGCGCTTCGTCCGCGCCTACATCGACCAGGTTCCGGAATTGCTCGAGGCCGCCAACACGGTCGCTCGCGAAGCCGGTATCGAAGCGCAGATCAAACCGGTATTGAAGATCGCCGAAGCCTACTTCCTGCAACCTCCGCAGGTCATGGACGGGCACGTCGGGCTCGACTGCCTGCTCGATGAAGCCTACTTGGCCCATCGCCTAGTCGAGGAAGTCAACGACCTGTATATCCGCCACTTTCAGCAACCGCTGATTCCGGTAGACACCACCGTCGCCAATCTCATCGCCCACCAGTTGATCGGCGAAACCTTCGCCAACCAGCTGGATGAAGTGGTGCATCACTCGGTCGACGAGATGCTCGATGACCAGAGCTTTGCAGTGGAGTCTGTGGAAAAGTATCGCGACACCCTCTGCAGCCCCGAGACCGGCGCAGCCTGGAAGCGCTGGCCGTGCCTGTCGCGCCAGTTGAGCGTGGAACTGGCGCTGTAACAGGCCGCAGACCGACGATTCGATCGTTGACGGGGCGCAATGCGCCCCTTGATGGTTGCCAGCGCTTTCGGATCCATTGCCAATAGTGGCAAAATGCCTCAACCCCTTGTTTGAGGCATGGATGCTGAAGCTCTCCCTTTTTTCCCTGCGCCAGGCACTGTTCGGCCTTTCAGTCGTACTGATCGCATTGCTCGACCCCTTCGGTATCGCAAGTTCGACCGACGATGCCTCGTCACGTTGGCTCAACCGCCTGTTGGCTGCTACCTACGCCGACAAGGGCCAGCAACAGGTGGTAGTGGTCTTGATCGACGATGACTACCTGCTGCGCAACGACACCTACTGGCCGCTGCCATACAACGAGCAGAGCAAGCTGTTCAAGCGCCTGCTGGCCTATGAGCCGGCAGCGGTGTTCGTCGACCTGCTCTACAGCCACGACCACTCGCGGGAAATCCCCGGGCAGCCCCCGCGCATGGAAAGCCAGCTGCTGGCCAACGTGTTCGAGCGCTATCGCCAGCAGGATATCCCGCTGTACGTGGCCGATACCGGCCTGCCGCGGGCAAGCGAAGGCGCGGTCAACACCCTGCCGCGCCTGGCCGAGGTCAGCACACCTGCGCTGGTGAGCTGGAGCGATTTCGGTAACCAGTACCCGCTCGCCGTGAAGACGCCCTTGGGTACGCTGGAAACTCCGGCCCTGCGGCTCTACCGCGACTATTGCCGCCACCAGGCATGCACAGACCTGCCCGCAGACCCCGCCAGCGCTGCCGAACTTGCACCGATGACCGTGCAATGGGGCGTGCACCGCTCACCCGAGCAGGAAAAGGTCGCCGATACCAGCACCTGCAATATTCCGGGATTGTTCGAGCAACTGAAGCAGGCGGTGTTCTGGAAGCTGGGCAAACAGGCACGGGCGACCTGCGCGTACACCCTGACGCTGTCGCCCACCGACCTTGAGGTCACCGACCCGAAGGACCGCAAGCTGCTCGAATCGCTGCTGCGCGGGAAGCTGGTCCTGGTCGGCGCGCAGATCGCTGGCACCGGCGACCTCACCCAATCTGCGCTGCACGGCAAGATTCCCGGCGTCTACTGGCATGCCATGGCCCTGGACAACCTGATCAACTGGGGCATGAATTACTACCGGGCCACGCCCAGCCTCGCCGACCTCGGCATTCCGGCAGGCTCCGTCGATGTACTGGATATCCTCGAACTGCTCCTGCTGGGCGGCATCACCCTGCTCAAGGGCAGCCTGGAGGCCCCATTGTTCACCCACTCGCTGTTCATCCAGCGGCGTCGCCCAAGGCTGCGACCACTGGCTGCCTGGGCCCTGGTACTCGCGGCCATTGTCCTGCTCAGTTGCGGGCTTTGGCACTACAACTACACGCCGGCCAACGTGCTCGGCCTGTTGCTGTTGTCGCTCACGTTGTTCAGCGCAAGGATCCAGGCCCTGTTCGCCAGCAGGGCCTGACACCCGGAATTTCTCTATCAAAGGACCCCAGAGATGATCAAGAGCTCCCTATTGCTGCTGTCGCTGCTGGTCAGCCAGAGCGTGATGGCCACCCCCGAGCCGGTGGTCGAAGCCTGGCTGCGCAAGTCGGTGGCGGTGCTGGACGAACAGGGCAAGTCACTGCACCAGGTCGACAGCAGCAGCCTGCCAAAAGCCCCCAAGGTGCTGCAGTACAACAAGGAGCTGGACATCATCCAGGTAGGCTTGCCCGAGGGTAACGTCTGGATGGACACCATGGCGGTACGGGTGAACCCGCCGCTGAACATCGTCAAGTTCCCCTGCCAGACCCTGCAGAGCGGCTACTCCGACGACCACCAGAACAACTCGACCATCGGCTATGGCGCCGGGTGCAAGAAATGAGTGCGGGCAAGATCAAGCGCGTCGCTGCGGCCCTGTCGCTGGTACTGCTCGGCGGCTGCAACACACTCAACGGCGCCAACGACGCCTTGCAGAACCTGGTCGGCCCCTCGACCCAGTCGCGGCTGGACGGGCGTTACGTCGACCACAAGGACGTGCGTTCGTATTATCGGCTCGACCCACAGCAAACCCAGCAACTGCGCCTGAGCTTTGACGGTCGGGCGATTCCCGCCGACGAGATCCGCCAGCAGAACCTGGTGCGCATCCCGGCCCTGGAAAGCTACCTGCAAGGTATCGTCACCCGCTTGGCCAAAGGCTGGCCGGGGCAGGCGCCGAACCTGCAGGTACGCATCGTCGACAGCTACGCCTTCGGCCCCTCGGCCGACCCCTACGGCAACATTTTCGTGCCGCTGGGCATGCTCGACAACGTCGAGAGCGAGGATGAAATCGCTGCCATGCTCGGCCACGAGATGAGCCATGTGCTGCTGCGCCATCATGATCGTCGCGCAGCGTTCCAGGAGCAGAAACAGCTGCTCACCAACATCACCACCACAGTGGTGATCGCAACCGTGGCGAAGGATACCGGACGCAACAAGCAGACCGGCGCACTGTTCAGCAAGGACCCCGTGGGCACGCAGAAGGCCATCGGCAACACCGTGCTCTACACCTCGCTGGCCAACAGCTTCTCGGACAACGTCTGGAGCACCGCCTGGGGCCGCACCCAGGAAGACCAGGCCGACCTGCTCGGCGCCGACCTGATGATCCGCGCTGGCTACGCGCCGCGGGCCTCGAGCGTCAGCCTGCAACGCCTGGAAGACTTCCAGGGCAAGCAGAAGCCTTTGCTCGCAAGCTTCCTGCAAGAGCGCCAGACGGCGATGACCGATTCGCTGAAAAAGCTCGACCTCAACCGCACCACCCAGGAGCTGCAGACCCTGCTCAACCAAGGCCTGGGCACGGCATTGAACGCCACCGGCCAGTACCTGACCCGCTCGCATATGTCGCCGATCCAGCGAGACGAAGAGCTACGCCAGTATCTGGACCGCGAATACCAGCAACAGACCCTGGCGCGGGTGAACCGTCGCAGCTGGCCACAGGTGCGCGATTCGGCGACCGTGCAGCGTTCGCTGCAGGCTTACCGTGACGCCTACGCAGCCACCGCCGCACTGGAGCAGAAGAAGACCCGCGAAGCCGAGGCCTTCGTCAGCCGTGCGCTGGCGTCTCCGGTCGGCACCCAGCCAGGCATCCGGCGTGCGGCCTTCGCCGTGCATTCGGCGCAGGGTAACGGCCGCGCGGCCCTGGCCGACCTGCAGGGCATCCAGGACTGGACGCTGGCAAGCCCGATGGTCTATGACCTGATCATCGGTCATCACCTGCGCAACCGCGATCCGCAGGCAGCGCTGGGGATGATCGACAAGGCCGAACAGACCCTGGGATCAGAAGAGTTGTTCATCACCGAGAAGCTGCTGGCCAATCGTCAACTCAAGGCCGACGACCAGGTACAGCAGGTACTGCGCAAATGCGAGCAGTACCCCAGCCGTAAAGAAGGCTGCCGCAAGCTGGTGCCCAAGTCGGCCTGAGACTTGGGCACACGACGCCTCAGACCTGCGCGCTGCGTCGCAAGCGGCCCTCGATGCGCCGCTTGAGCCCGCGCTGCTCGATGGACAGACGTGAGCCGGCGGCGCGGCTCGCGCGCCCCCAGTCCTCGAGCAACTCCAGCACCGAGTGGTCGATGTAGCTCAGGTTCGCCAGCGGTACATGCAGATGCGTCCCGGCAGGCACGCTTTCGAGCACCTGGGTCAGGGCAGGCACCTTGAGGAAGGTGGCAGCACCGCTCAGGCGCAGCTCCATGTGCCCAGGGCGCGGCAGCTCGACCAGGTTGATCTTGAGGCGCGCCGCCTTGAACGCCAGCTTGAGCAAGGTCAGAGCAAAGCCCAGCAACACACCGGTCAGCAGGTCGGTGAAGATGATCGCCAGCGCCGTGGCAGCATAGGTGAACATCGGCATCCGGCCATAGCGCCCCAGGCCGCGGAAGGCCTTGAAATCGACCAGCTTGATACCGGTGTACACCAGCACGCCCGCCAGGCTTGCCACCGGAATCTG
Organism: Pseudomonas sp. RW3S2; assembly: GCF_014268955.1. Classification (NCBI taxonomy): domain Bacteria; kingdom Pseudomonadati; phylum Pseudomonadota; class Gammaproteobacteria; order Pseudomonadales; family Pseudomonadaceae; genus Pseudomonas; species Pseudomonas sp. RW3S2. Next base: position 133,133 of record NZ_JABWRM010000010.1, read on the forward strand.
CTGCAGCACGCTGCTCAGCACCACCACGAACGCCAGCAACCAAAGACCATGCAGAATCGCCGACGCACGCGTCTGCGCACCCGCCTGGACGTTGGCCGAACTGCGCACGATCACGCCGGTCATCGGCAATGCCCCCAGCACACCGCACAGCATGTTGCCGATACCTTGCGCCGACAGCTCGCGATCGAAATCCGATCGCTGGCCACTGTGCATGCGGTCTACCGCTGCAGCCGACAGCAGCGTCTCGGCGCTGGCGATGAAGGCCAGGGCGAAGGCGGCCACCAGCAAGGTCGGATCGGCCAGTTTGAGCAGGTCGTCCGGACGAATCCAGTCGATCGCCTCCGACAGGTCCGCAGGCACCTGCACGCGATTGACCGGCAGCGCCAGCCAGATGCTGATCACGGTCATAATCGCCACGCCCAGCAAGGCACCGGGGATGAAGCGCAGGCGCTGTGGGCGCCTACGCTCCCAGCTCCACATCATTGCGATGGTGCCCAGGCCCAGGGCGCCGGCCTGCCAGCCATTACCGGCGGTTTCCAACGGCAGTGCCGAGGCCAGGGTCGCGGGGAAACCCAGCAGGTTCTCGACACCCGAGGGCTGTGGCGCGCTGTCGAACATCACATGCACCTGCGACAGCACGATCAGCACGCCGATACCGGCCAGCATGCCGTACACCACCGCCGGTGCAGTGACGCGAAACCAGCAGCCCAGACGCAGTCGCCCGGCCAGCAGCTGCAACAGGCCTGCCAGCAGCAGGATCGGTCCGAGCATGGCCACACCGTGCTGGCGCACCAACTCGAACACCAGCACCGCCAGGCCCGCGGCCGGGCCGCTGACCTGCAGCGGCGAGCCGGCCAGAAAGCCCACGACGATGCCACCGATGATCCCGGTGATCAGCCCTTTGGCGGGTGGCATGCCCGAGGCGATCGCGATGCCCATGCACAGCGGCAGGGCCACCAGGAACACCACAACCGAAGCCAGTAACTCTCGCGGCAAGGCCGCTTTTATCTGTGTCATGTTCACCATAACGCTCCTTTTCTGATTCACGGCCATTCCACTGGCCGACGGCACGGGAATCCCTGAATCGCGCGCAGGCGCGGGCCGCCAGCAGGATTGCCGGCAAGTAGGTCAGAGAAATTCAAGGCAGCAGAAAGCCCTGCCGCGCCTGGTGGGCGCAGCCGGCTATCAAGGTTTCTTCAGGTGTTGGGGTCGCTTAGTAGCGGCCTCTCGGAGTTGCGCACGGCACTGGCTCGTCAGCAGCCAGGGGCAGGAAGCTGTCGCTCGCGACGTCGTAGGCTTCGATGCGGCTGGTTTCGATATCGTAGACCCAGCCGTGGATGTAGAGCTGTCCGGCCGCCAGGCGCGCGGCGACCGAAGGATGAGTGCGCAGGTGGTGCAGCTGGGCGATGACGTTTTCCTTGGTCAGCACCTTCATGCTCTCGTGTTCCGTTGCGCACGAGCAGTTGCTCTCGACCACGGTACGGGCCACTTCGGCGTGGCGCAGCCAGGCGGAAACGGTCGGCATCTTGGTCAGCGATTGCGGGTTGAGCACTGCGCGCATCGCACCGCAGTCGGAGTGACCGCAGACGATGATGTGGTGAACACCCAAGGCCATCACGGCGTATTCGATGGCGCTGGAAACACCGCCGTTCATCTGTCCGTAGGGCGGTACCACGTTGCCGACGTTACGGGTCACGAACAGATCGCCCGGCGAGCTCTGGGTGATCAGTTCGGGCACGATGCGCGAGTCGGCGCAGGTGATGAACATCGCGCGCGGTTTCTGCGCGGTGGCGAGCTTCTTGAACAGCTCCTGCTGCTCGGGGAAAACGTCATGGTGAAACTTCAGGAAGCCGTCGACGATGTGCTTCAGGGCAGCATCGGCGCTCTCGGCGGGAGCGGCCGGAACGGGCTTGGATGGGTCCTTGACGGGCATGATTCATCCTCTAGACGGTTTGTAGGTAAGTTCCATTTTACCGGGGAAAGATTCTGGCTATGCGGAGAATTAGATGACGCGCACAGGTAATAAATCACAGTCGCGCTGGACTGACTTCCTACGCTAGCGGAGAAAACTTAACTGAAACTGAATTCGGAGGCTCTAGAACGGGCGTTCCAGGTTTTCGAGGGGAGGTTTTGATAATAGCAAAAAAGCATCAGCCGCCAATACCCTCCAATGAAATTATTGGTAGGTATTAGTCAGATTACAGGGTAGTGGAGCACTGTGCTGTGGTGGCGTCTTCGCGGGTAAACCCGCTCCCACAAGACCATCACCGGTTCAGAACAATGCCATCTGCCCGCCTGGCGGGCAGAAGGCGCTGCAATCGAGCGACACCTGCTCCCGCCCTTCGAACCCCAACTGCCGCGAAGCTTTGCGAAAACGCTGCGCCAGCAGCTCGGCGAACACACCTTCACCGCGCATCCGCGCCCCAAAGCGGCTGTCATACAGCTCACCGCCCCGGCTCTGACGAATCAGGCTCAGCACGTGGGCCGCGCGCTGCGGGTAGTGGTCCTGCAACCACTGTTCGAACAACGGCGCCACCTCCAGCGGCAGGCGCAGCATCATGTAGGCGGCGCTCTGCGCGCCAGCTTCCTTGGCGGCCTGAAGCAGGTGCTCCAGCTCGCTGTCGTTGATCATCGGGATCATCGGCGAACACAGCACGCCCACCGGTACACCCGCCTCGCGCAACACGCGGATCGCCCGCAGGCGCGCCTTGGGTGCCGCCGCGCGGGGTTCGAGGGTGCGTTTGAGTTCGTCGTCGAGGGTGGTCAGGCTGATCATCACCCGCACCAGGCGCTGGCTGGCCAGTTCGCTCAAGAGGTCCAGGTCTCGTAGCACCAGCGAGCCCTTGGTGACGATGGTCACCGGGTGTCGGTAGCGCAGCAGCACCTCGAGCAGGCGACGGGTCAACTGGTGCTCGCGCTCTATGGGCTGGTAGGGGTCGGTGTTGGCGCCGAGGTTGATCGGTGCACAGACATAACCCGGCTTGCTCAACTGCTGTTCGAGCACCTCGGCGGCATTGGTCTTGGCGATGAGCTTGGTCTCGAAGTCGAGGCCGGGGGAGAGGTCCCAATAGGCGTGGCTGGGCCGGGCGTAGCAGTAGATGCAGCCGTGTTCACAACCGCGGTAGGGGTTGATCGAACGGTCGAAGGGCAGGTCGGGCGAGGTGTTGCGGGCGATGATGGTCTTGGCGGTTTCGATCCGCACCTCGGTGCCCTGGGTGAGGGGGACTTCCTGGTGCCAGCCGTCGTCCTCGACCACCGAATGGCTGGGGGCGAAGCGATTGTGGGGGTTGGTGGCGGTGCCGCGACCACGGACTGGGGTTGGTTTCATGGTGGAAAACCCGGATTACTGTATGCACATACAGTAATCCGGGTTTACACAGAAGACCAGTGCCGTCAGGCGGACAGGGTCAGTGCGGCTTCTTGAGCTTCGGGTTCGGGAAGAACTGAACCGTCTGCACCTTTACCGGCTCGGCCTTGACCGCCTGCTGGTTTACCCGGGTACCGAGCTCCTTGGGCACCGACAAGCCCTGCTCGTTGAGGGTGTCGGTGAAGCCGCAGGCCACGCACTCGCGGTGTGGCACGCCGTCTTCGTTCCACATCATCAGCTTGTCGGGCTCGCTGCACGCCGGGCATACCGCCCCGGCGATGAAGCGTTTCTTGGTCTTGATCACGCCGCCCTCACTCATGCCGCCGCATCCTCGGTCAGGCCACTATGACGCAGCAGCGCATCGATGGAAGGCTCACGACCACGGAAATCGACGAACAGCACCATTGGCTCGCGCGAACCGCCACGGGCCAGGATCGCCTCGCGGAACGCGCGTCCGGTCTCGGCATTGAGCACGCCTTCTTCCTCGAAGCGCGAGAAGGCGTCGGCCGACAGCACTTCGGCCCACTTGTAGCTGTAGTAGCCCGCCGCATAACCGCCGGCGAAGATATGCGCAAAGCTGTTAGGGAAGCGGTTGTAGGCCGGCGGACGCATCACCGTGACCTCGTCGCGCACGCCCTCGAGCACCTGCAGCACGCTGCGGCCGTCGCCATGGGTGGCGTGCAGCTCGAAGTCGAACAGCGAGAACTCCAGTTGGCGCACCATCATCATGCCGGACTGGAAGTTCTTCGCCGCCAGCATCTTGTCCAGCAGGTCCTGGGGCAGCGGCTCGCCGGTCTCGTAGTGGCCGGAAATCAGTGCCAGGCCTTCAGGCTCCCAGCACCAGTTCTCCATGAACTGGCTCGGCAGCTCGACCGCGTCCCAGGCCACACCGTTGATGCCGGACACACCGGCATGCTCGATGCGGGTGAGCAGGTGGTGCAGGCCGTGGCCGAACTCGTGGAACAGCGTGGTGACTTCGTCGTGGGTGAGCAGCGCCGGCTTGCCCGGTGCGGCCGGGGTGAAGTTGCACACCAGGTTGGCCACCGGGCTCTGCAATGCACCGGCCGCGGTGCGGCGACGGTCGCGGGCACCGTCCATCCAGGCGCCACCACGCTTGTTGGCACGGGCGTAGAGGTCGAAGAAGAAGCGCCCGACGTGCTGGCCGTTCTCCTTGATCTCGAACAGGCGCACGTCCGGGTGCCAGGCGTCGAAGCCCTTGAGTTCGGCGATTTCGATGCCGTACAGGCGCTGGACGATGCTGAACAGGCCGCTCAGCACCTTGTCGATCGGGAAGTAGGCGCGCAGGGTTTCCTGCGACACGCTGTAGCGCTGCTCGCGCAGCTTCTCGCCGTAATAGCCGGCGTCCCAGCTGGCCAGCTCCGGAGTGCCCTGCTCGGCGGCGTAGGCCTTGAGCTGCTCCAGATCCTGAGCTGCGAACGGCTTGGAGCGCTTGGCCAGGTCACGCAGGAAGCTCAGCACCTGGTCGCTGGACTCGGCCATCTTGGTGGCCAGGCTCAGCTCGGCGTAGTTGGCGTAGCCCAGCAGCGCGGCCAGTTCCTGACGCAGGTCGAGGATCTCGGCCATCACCGGGCCGTTGTCGAACTGTCCGGCGTTCGGGCCCTGGTCCGAGGCGCGGGTGCAGTAGGCGGCGTACAGCTCTTCGCGCAGGGCGCGGTCGCTGGCGTAGGTCATCACCGCGTAGTAGCTGGGGAACTCCAGCGTGATCAGCCAGCCGTCGAGGCCTTTGGCCTGGGCAGCGGCGGCCATCTGCGCCTTGGCCGAATCGGTCAGGCCGGCCAGTGCGGCTTCGTCGGTGACGTGCTTGGTCCAGGCCTGGGTGGCGTCGAGCAACTGGTTGGAGAAACGGCTGCCCAGCTCGCTGAGCTTGCTCTGCACTTCGGCATAGCGCTGCTGCTTGTCGGCCGGCAGGTCGATACCCGACAGGCGGAAGTCACGCAGGGCGTGGTCGAGGATCGTCTTCTGCGCCACGTCGAAACTGGCGGCTTCATCGCTGTTGGCCAGCGCCTGGTAGGCATCGAACAGGGCGCGGTTCTGCCCCATCTCGGTGGAATAGGCGCTCAGCGCCGGCAGGCACGACTCGTAAGCCTCGCGCAGTTCCTTGCTGTTGCACACCGCATTGAGGTGGCTGACCGGGCTCCAGGCCGCGCCCAGGCGGTCGTTGAGTTCGTCCATCGCCAGCACCAGGCCGGCCCAGGAGGGATTCTTGCCCTGCTGCGCGAGGATATCGGCGATGGCCTTGCGGTTGTCGGCCAGGATCTGCTCGATCGCCGGCAGCACGTGTTCGGCGCGGATTGCGGAGAAGGGTGGCAGGTCGTGGGACTGCAGAAGCGGGTTGTTCGCACTCACGGTTTGGATACCTTGGCAGGAGAAACACGGGACCATCTTAATTACAATCGACGCCGACCGCAGCAGGCAGCCTGCCTATCGGCATTGCAGAGGGACACTATCATGGCCATCCGGACCTTCCGGGAACACACGCCGAAAGTCGGCCCACGCGCCTTCGTCGACCGTTCGGCGGTGGTGATCGGCGACGTGCAGATCGGTGAAGACAGCTCGGTCTGGCCGCTGACCGTAGTGCGCGGCGACATGCACCGGATCCGCATCGGCGCGCGCACCAGCGTGCAGGATGGCAGCGTGCTGCACATCACCCACGCCGGTCCCTTCAACCCGGACGGCTTCCCGCTGATCATCGGCGACGAAGTGACCATCGGTCACAAGGTGATGCTGCACGGCTGCACACTGGGCAACCGGATCCTGGTCGGCATGGGCAGCACCATCATGGATGGCGCCATCGTCGAGGACGAGGTGATCATCGGCGCCGGCAGCCTGGTGCCGCCCGGCAAGCGCCTGGAGAGCGGCTACCTGTATGTCGGCAGCCCGGTAAAGCAGGCCCGGCCGCTGAACGAAAAGGAACGCGCGTTCTTCCCCTACAGCGCCAGCAACTATGTGAAGCTCAAGGACCAGCACCTGGCCGAAGGCTACGATCAACCGGAATGACCCATTCACGGGCAAGCCCGCTCCTACAGGCTCTGTGATTATCCTGTAGGAGCGGGCTTGCCCGCGAAGCAGTCGACGCAAGACTTGAGTGGACCCGCATACATGCACCAGCAAAACATCCTCTTCGACCTCGACGGCACCCTGACTGACCCACGCCAGGGCATCACCCGCTCGATCCAGTACGCCTTGGCCAAACTAGGTATCGACGAGCCCGACCTGACCCGCCTCGAGCATTTCATCGGCCCGCCCTTGCTGCAGGCCTTCATGCAGTTCTACGGCTTCGACGAGGCCAAGGCCTGGGAGGCGGTCAACTTCTACCGCGAACGCTTCCGCGTCACCGGCCTGTACGAGAACCTGGTATTCGACGGCGTGCCAGAGCTGCTGCAAGCCCTGAACGACCAGGGCCGCACCTTGTACGTTGCCACCTCCAAGCCTTGGGAGTTCGCCCGCGAGATCGCCCGGCACTTTGCTTTCGACCGGCATTTCAAGGTGATCTACGGCAGTGAGCTGGATGGCACCCGCACCAACAAAGTCGAGCTGATCCGCCATCTGTTGGACGAAGAAAGGCTGGACCCGGCGCAGACCCTGATGATCGGTGACCGCAAGCACGACCTGATCGGCGCCCGCAGCAACGGGTTGCAGGCCGTGGCGGTGGGATACGGTTTCGGCAGCCGCGAAGAGCTGGTGGCCGAGGCGCCGGCGTTTCATTTCGACACGGTGGCGGATTTGCACCACGCGTTCATCAAGGCTTGATGGCCACGGGGCCGCGCGCGGCCCCGGCATCTCACGGCTGGACCATCAACCGCTGCAACGCCGCTTTTCGCTGATCGATCGGCTGCTGCCCCAAGTGCTCGACCCGCTGATAGAACGTCGTCCAGTCCCCACCAGCCTGACGAAACAGCGCCGCAAACGCCGGCACCCACTGGTCATACAGGCCGAACGGCAGCAGCTTGGCATTGCTCATCGGCCCATACACCCAGGCGTCATAGCGGCGGTCACCGGCCCAGTCCCGATCGCGCAGCTCGCGGTATTCACGTCGCAATCGCGCGAACTCGGCTTGCTTGGCCACCCGCTTGTCGGCATCAGCAAGCGTCCCAGCGTAGATCGCCTGCAAACGCTCGCGACTCGCCAGCACCAGGCGGATGAACTGTTCACGCTGCCGCGCCCCATCCTCGTGAGCCGCCGCAAGCCCACGCGCCATGCGCCATTGCCGCGTGCCCTCCTGTTCGACGAAGGTGGCGAAGGACTCGTTGAATTCGGTGTCGTCCTTCACGTAGAAGCGCTGGTGCGCCAGTTCGTGAAAGATCAGCGTGGCCAGGCGCTCCTCGCCCCAGCCCACCATAGACGAGAGAATCGGATCGTCGAACCAGCCCAGGGTCGAGTAAGCCTCGACACCCCCGACGTACACATCCAGCCCTTGCTCGCGCATCAGCGCCGCTGCCCCGCGCGCAGCGCCCTGGCGGTAGTAGCCGCGGTAGGCGACGCAACCGGCGATGGGGAAACAGTGGGTGACCGGTTGCAGCGAAAGCTCCGGCGTGGCGAACACATTCCACACCACATAGGGCCGCCCGAGATCGGCGTACACCCGGTAGCTGCGATTGTCTGGCAGCTTCAGGTGCTCGCTTGCGAAAGTGCGGGCCTGTTCGGCATGCAGCAGACGCTGACGCAGCCGTTCGTCCGTCGTGGGGTCGGCCAGCACCCGCTCCACTGGCTGGCGGGCACGCAGCAGTTGCCATTGCCCTTCGGCCAGCTGGCCGTAGTAGCCGAGGCTGCCGCAACCGCTCAGCAGGAGCGCGGCCAGCAGCGGAACAAAAGGGCTGAAAACGCGGTCGAGAGCCCGGTGGCCTGAGCGCTGTAGCAGAAAAAGTCGAAACATCAGGGCTGTTCATCCCGCTCAAGGCCTGTGCGTTCCAAGACTATCTCGCCAGAGGGCCTTTTCGCCATGCGTACACTGTTTGCCGTCGGCACCTTCGGGCTGCTGAGCGCCTGCTCCACCTTGCCCGACCCCGACCCCAACCAGGCCTGGATCGACCTCGCCCGCGACGACGACACCTCGCTGCACGCCGTGCAGGTGGACGAGCGCGACTGGGCCGACAACCGCTATTTCGAAGTGCCGCCGGGTAGCCACGAACTGACGGTGCGTTACCAGTTTCCGGTCACCCCGAGCAATATCGGCCCAGTCGACGAACCACTGTGGCGCGACTGCCAACTGAACCTCACCTTCAAGGACTTCAGCGCCGGCCAGCGCTACAGCCTGCAAGCCGGCAGCATTGGCTTCCGGCCTTGGGTGAAACTCTATGACGAACAGCAGAAACTGATAGGCCAAGGCCTGCCAGCGGGCTGTCAGCGCACCTGATCAGCGCTATGCTTGTAGTCTGTGACCCGCAAGCGGAGTTTCATCATGCGCCAGCCCATGATGCTGATCGCCCTCAGTGCACTGGGGGCTTGCGCCAGCCCCTTGCCACCCAAAGACCCGGCCCAGGCCTGGGTCGACCTCTATACCGTCACCCCCGGTCGTACCATCATGGCCGACAAGCTCGATGGCAAGCGCCTCGACGACGGCCGATACTTCCAGCTCACGCCGGGCCGCCATGAACTGGTGGTGCGCTTCGACTACGAGCTGACTGCCGGGCTCTTCACCACTAGCCCGACCGAGCGCACCTGCTACCTGACCGTGCGCTTCGACAACTTCAAGGCCGGTGAGCGCTATCGCCTCGAAGCCCGGGCCCCGGCGATGCAGCCGCAGGTATACCTGTACGACGCCAACCGCCAGGTGCTGGTGGACGAGCCGAGCAACATCTTCTGCATCCCATGAACAACGGGGTCGCGCTGCGACCCCGCTGCAACGACCGCTATTGGTCGTTCTTCTGGTAGATGATCTTTTTGGTCCCGCCATCGCAGCTGCCAACGACCATGTTCGGATCACTGACCTCGCTGTTCGGCACGATTTCCAGGGTGTAGGAAGGCACCCCGGCCGCCTGGATCTTCGCCTCGATCTCGGCCTTGAGCTCCTCGCACGGCTTGACTGCCGCCAGCGCGGAGGTGGCCAGCAACGAGGCCAGAACGGCGAATGCTACGCGGATCATGGAACGGCTCCTCAAAGGGCAGGCAAGCTGCCGACCCTTCCAGACTACAGCAAGCAAAGCCTCACCTACGAGAGCAGCGTCGCATCCAGGCTGATCGTCGCATTGAGCACCTTGGACACCGGGCATCCCGCCTTGGCCTTGTTGGCAATCTCCTGGAACTGCGCCTCACTGGCACCGGGGACCTTGGCCTTGAGGGTGAGATGCACGGCGGTAATGGCAAAGCCATCGGGCTGCTTGTCGAGGCTGACTTCGGCGACGGTGTCGATGCGTTCGGGCGTCAGCCCGGCCTCACCCAGCATCATCGATAGCGCCATCGAGAAACAGCCCGCATGGGCCGCACCGATCAGCTCCTCGGGGTTGGTCCCAGGCGATCCTTCGAAGCGGGTATTGAAGCCATAGGGGTTCTGCTTGAGGGCGCCACTCTCGGTGGACAGCAGGCCCTTGCCATCCTTGAGCCCTCCCTGCCAGATCGCCGATGCTGTCTTTTTCATGATGCCTCCTGGATGTTCAGTGGGTGTCACTACGGATTCTGAGGACACTGCCTACAGCAAGTTCAGATCAATCCATGGTCAATCATTGAATCCATCGCAGGGTGCCCATACAGAGTCACAAAGGCCCTTGGCCAACCAATTTCCTGCGGAGGCTCCGATGACGCAGCTGCGTGACCTGAAGATTTCCACCCTCGACCTGGTGCCGGTGCGCGCCGATGCCGGCCCGGCCCAGTCGCTACGCAACTCACTGGACCTGGCGCAGCACGTCGAGCGTTTCGGCTACAACCGGTTCTGGGTGGCCGAACACCACAACATGGACGGCATCGCCAGCTCGGCGACCTCGGTGCTGATGGGCTATCTCGCTGGCGGCACCTCGCGCATCCGCATCGGCTCGGGCGGGGTGATGCTGCCCAACCATGCGCCGCTGGTGATCGCCGAACAGTTCGGCACCCTGGCCAGCCTCTACCCCGGCCGCATCGACCTGGGCCTGGGCCGTGCGCCCGGTTCCGACCAGATGACCGCACGCGCCCTGCGCCGCGAGCGCTCTGGCAGCGCCGACGACTTCCCCGACGATGTCGAGGAGCTGTCGCGCTACCTCGGCCCACGTACCGACGATCAGAAAGTGATCGCCGTGCCCGGCCACGACACCGAAGTGCCGATGTGGCTGCTGGGTTCAAGCCTGTTCAGCGCGCAACTGGCCGGCATGCGCGGCATGCCATACGCCTTCGCCTCGCACTTCGCCCCGCGCTACATGCACGAGGCGATCCGCATCTACCGCGACCATTTCAAGCCGTCGACAACGCTGGACAAGCCCTACGTGATGCTGGGCATCCCGATGGTGGTGGCGGACAGCGACGAGAAGGCCGAATACCTGGCGACCTCGGTCTACCAGCGCATCCTCGCGCTGATCCGCGGCCAGAGCCTGATGCAGCGCCCACCCGTGCAGAGCATGGACGGCCTGTGGCTGCCCCATGAGCGTGATGCGGTGGGGAGTTTCCTTGGGCTGGCGATGATTGGCAGCCCGCAGAAGGTGCGGGCGAAGGTGGAGGTGCTGCTGGAGCAGACCGGCGCGGATGAGCTGATCTTCACCTGCGACCTGTATGAGCATGCGGATCGGGTGCGCTCGTATGAGCTGCTGGCGCAGGCGTTGAAGGGCGATTGAATGTCGTATGTGGAAGCAACTGCCTTAGTCGAAATCTAAAGGCCTGCCCAATCCCCATGTAGGAGCGGCGAACCGCCGCTCCTACAGGTATTGTGTTCGGATTTACGCCTCAACCGCGGCGATAGATGATTTCCTTGGTCCCGGCCTCGCAGCTGCCGATCACCTTGCCAGCCGGCGTGCCCTTGTCGACGATCTCCAGCGTATACCCCTGAACCCCCTTGGCATCGAGCTTGGCTGCAATTTCGCTCTTGAGCTCCTCGCACGGCTTACCTGCCGCCATCGCTCCACCGGCCAACATCATCAGGCCTACTGCCAGAAACACTTTCTTCATCGTCATCGTTCCTTATGCGGATCAAAAAAGCAGCATAGAGCACCGGCGTATACCGGTGCCCCTGGAAGTCATACGCCATAACTCAGGAACAGGCTATCCCCATACTGTTTCAACTGTTGGCGATGCGGAACCCGACCTTGAGCGTAACCTGGAAATGCGCAGCCTTGTTGTCGCGGATATGGCCACGCGTATCGACCACCTCGAACCACTCCAGGTGCTTGATGCTCTTGCCTGCTTCGGCCAGGGCATTGTTGATCGCATCTTCGATACTCGTGGGCGAGGAACCGACGAGCTCGATCTTCTTGTAGGTGTGATGATCGGACATGAACACTCTCCTTGGATGATGTGCTGGATTGAGCCTAGCAGCGCAGGCCCGGTTTACCTGCGAGCCATCGCCTCGGGCGAAAGTTCGATCGCACTTTCGGCACAGCGCGCAGTCGCACTCTTTACACCCTACTCAGCGAAGGAGAGTCCACATGGCCCGTAACGCACTGCGCAAGACCTCACTGGAAAGCATGGAAGCGGAGATCGAAAGCCTGCTCAAGACGCTGGAAGACCTCAAAGGCGATGCCTCGGAGGAAACGCAGAAAACCATGAAGGCCCTGCGCGGCAACGCCCAGAACGCCCTCAAGCATTCGCGCAGCCTGCTGACCGACGCCTACGAAGAAGTGAAGACCCGCACCCGGGAAACCGGCATCGCCACCCGTGACTACGCCCAGGAACACCCCTGGACCACTGCGGGCGTGGCCGTTGGCGCATTGGGCCTGCTTGCGGCCTACTTGCTGTGCCGCCGCAACTAGGGTCTGTATGAAAAGTCTTGAGACGAAGGTCAGGCTGTTTTCAACGCAGCATCACCGAGTATCAAGGCTTTTCGGACAGAGCCTAAGCCTGCGCCTGCAACTCCCGGCGCAACCACTGCGCCAACTGCTCGGCGCGCCCATCGGCGGCGCGCCGCGGCACCCATAGCGCCAACGCCGCTGGCGTCGGCGAAAAACCCCACGGCGCCGCCAGGCGTCCGCCACGCAGGTCGTCCGCCACCAGCGGTTGCGGCGCGATCGCCACCCCCAAACCCGCCACCGCAGCCTCCAGCAGGTAATACAGGTGCTCGAATGCCTGGCCGAAGGTCAGCGCACTGGCGTCCAGCCCTTGCTGCGCGGCCCAGGTCGGCCACGCCTGTGGACGCGAGGTGGTATGCAGCAAGGCTTCACCCAGCAGCGCACGTGCAGGGGCCTGGCACAGGCGCTCGAAGCCGGGAAAGTGCGGGCTGAGCACCGGCCCGATACGTTCCTCGGCCAGTACATGCACCTGCATGTCGGCGGGCCACGGCGGCTCGGCATACACCAGCAACGCATCCAACCCCGGGCGGCGCGGATCCAGATCGCCCTCTCCGGCCGACAGGTGCAGACGCAGCTCAGGCAGATCGGCCTTCAAACGCCCGAGCCGGGGAATGAACCACCGCGCCAGCAGGCTGCCGGAGCATCCCAGGACGAAGGGTGCATCGCTGACATCACGGCTGAGCTCGGCGCATACGCTGCGCAGGCGGTCGAAGGCATCGAAGCTGGCATCGCGCAGGCGAACCCCGGCATCTGTGAGTTTGATGCCACGCCCATCCTTGATGAACAGCGCCACGCCGAGATGCTCCTCGAGCACCTTGATCTGCCGGCTCACCGCGCCGTGGGTCACGTGCAGCTGTTCGGCGGCCTGGCTGACGCTATTCAGCCGGGCAGTGGCCTCGAAAGCGCGCAGGGCATTGAGGGGAGGGAGGTCCTGAGGCATTTGACTTGTGAGTTTTCCTGACGAGTTGTCGCAATCTTATCGGTTTTCAGGGGACGTTGCGCTGGGTAGAGTAGGCCCATCGATCAGTGGTGGCCTCTTCGCGGGCAAGCCCGCTCCCACCAGTGCAGTGCTGTATTCAGCCTGCGGGAGCGGGCATGCCCGCGACGAAGGCGACACGATCTTCCAATCCAGACCCCTATGGAGCGCCCCATGTCCCAGTCCCAATACCGCCCCGGCCCCGACGCCAATGGCCTGTTCGGCGCATTCGGCGGCCGCTACGTAGCCGAAACCCTGATGCCCCTGGTCTTGGACCTGGCCCGCGAGTACGAAGCGGCCAAGGCAGACCCCGAATTCCTCGAGCAGCTCGCCTACTTCCAGCGCGACTACATCGGCCGCCCCAACCCGCTGTACTTCGCCGAGCGCCTGACCGAGCACTGCGGCGGCGCGAAGATCTTCTTCAAGCGTGAAGAGCTCAACCACACCGGCGCGCACAAGGTGAACAACTGCATCGGTCAGGTGCTGCTGGCCAAGCGCATGGGCAAGAAGCGCCTGATCGCCGAGACCGGCGCCGGCATGCACGGCGTGGCCACCGCCACCGTCGCTGCGCGCTTCGGCCTGCCCTGCGTGATCTACATGGGCGCCACCGACATCGAGCGCCAGCAGGCCAACGTGTTCCGCATGAAGCTGCTGGGCGCCGAGATCGTTCCGGTCACCGCCGGCACCGGCACCCTGAAGGACGCCATGAACGAGGCCCTGCGCGACTGGGTCACCAACGTCGAAGACACCTTCTACCTGATCGGCACCGTGGCCGGCCCGCACCCGTATCCGGCGATGGTCCGCGATTTCCAGTCGATCATCGGCAAGGAAACCCGCGCCCAGTTGCACGAGAAGGAAGGCCGCCTGCCAGACAGCCTGGTCGCCTGCGTCGGCGGCGGCTCCAACGCCATGGGCCTGTTCCACAACTTCCTCGAAGACGAAAGCGTGCAGATCATCGGCGTCGAAGCCGGTGGCCATGGCGTGCACACCGACAAGCATGCCGCCAGCCTCAACGGCGGCGTCCCTGGCGTACTGCACGGCAACCGCACCTACCTGCTGCAGGACGACGATGGCCAGATCACCGATGCCCACTCGATCTCCGCCGGCCTGGACTACCCCGGCATCGGCCCCGAGCACGCCTATCTGCACGAAGTGAAGCGGGTCGAATACGTCAGCATCACCGACGACGAAGCCCTGGACGCCTTCCACGCCACCTGCCGCCTCGAAGGCATCATCCCGGCGCTGGAGAGCTCCCACGCCCTGGCCGAGGCGATCAAGCGCGCCCCGAACCTGCCCAAGGATCACCTGATGGTCGTGTGCCTGTCCGGCCGCGGCGACAAAGACATGCAAACCGTGATGAATCACATGGCTGCCCAGGAGAAACAGGCATGAGCCGTCTTGAACAACGTTTCGCCGACCTGAAGGCCGAAGGCCGCTCGGCGCTGGTCACCTTCATCACCGCAGGCGACCCTGGCTACGATGCCTCGCTGAAAATCCTCAAGGGCCTGCCTGAAGCCGGCGCCGACGTGATCGAGCTGGGCATGCCCTTCACCGACCCGATGGCCGACGGCGTGGCGATCCAGCTCGCCACCCTGCGCGCCCTGGAGGCCGGCCAGACCCTGGCGAAAACCCTGCAGATGGTCCGCGAATTCCGCGTCGACAACCAGACCACGCCGATCGTGCTGATGGGCTACTACAACCCGATCCACCGCTTTGGCGTGGAACAGTTCGTCGCCGAGGCGAAGGCCGTTGGCGTCGATGGCCTGATCATCGTCGACCTGCCGCCAGAGCACGACGCCGAGCTGGCAACCCCGGCCCAGGCCGCGGGTATCGACTTCATCCGCCTGACCACCCCGACCACCGACGACGTGCGTCTGCCGCGTGTGCTCGAGCGCAGCTCGGGTTTCGTCTACTACGTGTCGGTGGCCGGTGTGACCGGTGCGGGCTCGGCGACCACCGAGCACGTCAAGGAAGCCATCGCCCGCCTGCGTCGCCACACCGACCTGCCGATCAGCGTCGGTTTCGGCATCCGTACGCCAGAGCAGGCCGCAGCGATCGCCAAGCTGTCCGATGGCGTGGTGGTGGGCTCGGCGCTGGTCGACAAGATCGCCCAGGCCAAGTCACCCGAACAGGCTGTGAGCGATGTGCTGAGCCTGTGCTCGGCGCTGGCTGAAGGGGTGCGCGGCGCCCGGGGCTGAGGGGGAACTGGCGTACGACAGTTCCATGCACATGCATTCGGCTACCTGATAATTTTGCTAGTTGTGTCAGGCCTTCAGAGATCGCAAGCTGAAAGCTCACTAACTTGCTGAAGGAATAGCCGATATGCGTGTACTCTCAACCGCACTTCTTGCTCTGTTTATGTCAGGCACTGCACTTGCTGCAACTTGCCCCGAGCCCAAGGACATCAAGGAAGCCTCGACACAATCCACCGAGGATGGCTTCAGTGGCTATCACTACACTTCTGCAGATGGCAAATGGAAAGGCTTTGCGCCGAATGCCGATGACAAGGGCACCAAGGAAGTTCAGCTGGCCTCGTTGAAATTCGTCAACTCGCAGGAAGGTTCGACCTCCACTATTTGTCGCTACACGGACGCCAAAGGCGGAGGCCTGAGTCTTTCAAGCAAGAAATAATAAGAGGGGGGCGCCTAGCGCGCCCTTCTTTTGCGCATTTCTTGACTCAATCCGTAGCAACAGATGGGTTCGATAGGCTGAGCTCACGCTCCAGCCACTCCACAAACCGCTCGATCAACGCCCCACGCCGCTTGCGTGGCGGCAACACCACGTAATAGCCACGCGACGAGCGCAAACTCCCTTCCACTGGCCGGCACAGCAACCCCTGCTCGACCAGCCCATCGACCAGATGCCCCCAGCCAATCCCGACCCCTTGCCCGGCGATCGCGGCCTGGATCAACAAGGTGTAATTATCGAAGCGCAACTGCCCTGGTGGTGGCGGGCTGACCACGCCGAAACCGCGAAACACCCCCGCCCAGTCGAACCAGCCACTGGCCTGTTCACCGCGTAGATGCAACAAGGGCAATCGTTCCAAAGCCACTGCTGACAAGGGTTTGCCATCAGTCAGCCGAGGGCTGCAAACCGGAAAGACCTCTTCATCGAACAACCAGCGGCTTTCGCCCTGATGAAAGCGCCCGTCGCCAAACAGCACGGCCACATCAATATCGGGGCGCAGCATCCCCTGACTGCGCTCACCGGTCACCAGGCTCACATCCACCTGTGGATAAGCCTCGTGGAAGCGCTGCAGCCGGGGCATCAGCCAGAAGGCCGCAAAGGCGAAGTCGGTGGCCACCTGCAGCACCTCGTGCTGGCCGCGGCCGCTCGCCTCGGCGATGCCTTCGTCCATCGCCTGCAAGCCCTGGTGGACCTGTTCGAACAGCGACTGGCCCGCATCCGTCAGCTCGATCCCCCGGTAGATCCGGTCGAACAGGCGCGTGCCCAACTGCGCCTCGAGCCGCTTGACCTGCTGGCTCACCGCCGGCTGCGTGGTGCCCAGTTCCAGTGCCGCCGCCGTGAAACCGCGCAGGCGCGCCGCCGCCTCGAACACGCGCAAGCTTTCCAGTGACATGCCCGCAAGGTGCTCAAACATAAGCTCAGCTAATCCCAGTCATTGCCCGCCATGGACTTTACCCATGTTATCCACAGCCGCATCCTCGAACGCAAGCAATTCACATAACGTTCGACGATGGAAGGGCACCCCATGAAGCAACCCAACATCCTGTTCATCATGGCCGACCAGATGGCCGCGCCTATGCTGCCAATCTACAACCCCTCGCCGATCAGGATGCCGAACCTCGCCCGCCTCGCCGAACAGGCCGTGGTCTTCGATTCGGCCTACTGCAACAGCCCGCTGTGCGCGCCGTCGCGCTTCACCCTGGTCAGCGGCCAGTTGCCCAGCCGCATCGGCGCCTACGACAACGCCGCCGACTTTCCCGCCGACATCCCCACCTACGCCCACTACCTGCGCCACCTCGGCTACCGCACCGCGCTGTCGGGCAAGATGCATTTCTGCGGCCCCGACCAGTTGCACGGCTATGAAGAGCGCCTGACCAGCGACATCTACCCCGCCGATTACGGCTGGGCGGTGAACTGGGACGCCCCCGACGTGCGCCCGAGCTGGTACCACAACATGTCCTCGGTGCTACAGGCCGGGCCGTGCGTACGCACCAACCAGCTGGATTTCGACGAGGAAGTGGTGTTCAAGGCGCAGCAGTACCTGTACGACCACGTCCGCGAGGATGACGGTCGGCCGTTCTGCCTGACGGTGTCGATGACCCATCCCCACGACCCCTACACCATCCCGCGGCGCTACTGGGATCTCTACGCGTCTGTGGATATCCCGCTGCCGCGCGACGAAATCGCCCAGGACCAGCAAGACCCCCACTCGCAGCGCCTGCTCAAGGTCTACGACCTGTGGGACAAGCCGCTGCCTGTGGGCAAGATCCGCGACGCCCGCCGCGCCTACTTCGGCGCCTGCAGCTACATCGACGACAACATCGGCAAGCTGCTGCAGACCCTCGAGGATTGCGGCCTGGCCGACGACACGCTGATCGTGTTCTCCGGCGACCATGGCGACATGCTTGGCGAGCGCGGGCTCTGGTACAAGATGCACTGGTTCGAGATGTCGGCGCGGGTGCCGCTTCTGGTCCATGCGCCCAAGCGTTTTGCCGCGGCGCGGGTCAGCGCCAGCGTGTCCACCTGTGACCTGCTGCCGACCCTGGTCGAGCTGGCAGGCGGGGCTGTGGATAACAGCCTGCACCTGGACGGCCGCTCGCTGCTCGGCCACCTGCAAGGGCAGGGCGGACACGACGAGGTGATCGGCGAATACATGGCCGAGGGTACGGTCGGGCCGCTGATGATGATTCGGCGTGGCGCGTACAAGTTCGTGTACAGCGAAGACGACCCGTGCCTACTCTACGACCTGAGCCGCGACCCGCACGAGCGGGAGAACCTCACCGGCAGCCCGGATCACCAGGGCTTGCTGCAGGCATTTGTCGATGAAGCCAGGCAACGCTGGGACGTTTCCAGCCTGCGCCAGCAGGTGCTCGCCAGCCAGCGCCGCCGCCGTCTGGTGGCCGAGGCCCTGGCCATCGGCAAGCTGAAAAGCTGGGACCACCAACCCCTGGTCGACGCCAGCCAACAGTACATGCGCAACCATATCGATCTCGATGACCTCGAGCGCAAGGCACGTTATCCACAGCCCGCACCCATGGATTGAGAAGAGAGGCCGCCATGCAGAAGTTCTCCACCGCCGTGATCGCCCTGGCCCTGGGCCTTGGCGCCCTGACCGCCCAGGCGGCCGACAGCGACACGCAATGCAGCACCGTCAAACTGGCTGACCCCGGCTGGAGCGATATCGCCTCCACCAACGCCATCGCCCGCTTGCTGTTCGAAAGCCTGGGCTATCAGGTGAAGATCGACAGCCTGGCCGTGCCGATCATCTACGGCGGCCTGAAAGATGGCCGCGTGGACGCCTTCCTCGGCAACTGGATGCCAGCGCAGCAGGGCTTTCATGACAAATTCATCGCCACCGGCGACGTGAAACAATTGTCGCGCAACCTCGAAGGCACCGAGTTCACCCTGGCAGTGCCCGACTACGTGTGGAATGCCGGTATCAAGGACTTCGCCGACCTGCAGAAACACGCCGAGCAGTTCGACAAGAAACTCTACGGCATCGGCTCCGGCGCGCCGGCCAACCTGTCGCTCAAAGAGATCATCGACACGAACGCGTTCGACCTCGGGCAGTGGAAGCTGATCGAGTCCAGCGAGCAGGCAATGCTGGCGCAGGTCGACCGCGCCGTGAAGAAGAACCAGTTCATCACCTTCCTCGGCTGGACACCGCACCCGATGAACGTGAAGCTGAAGATGCACTACCTCACCGGTGGCGAAAAATGGTTCGGCAGCAGGGGCGAGGTGTTCACCCTGGTGCGCAACGGTTATCCACAGGCGTGCCCGAATGCCGCGAAGCTGCTGGGCAATCTGGTATTTACCCTGGATATGGAGAACGCCATCATGGCCGAGGTTGTGGACAAGAAGGTCAGTTTCGACCAGGCGGCCAAGGCGTGGGTGAAGGCTCATCCACAAGTGCTGCAGGCGTGGCTCGCTGGCGTGAGCAGCAAGGCTGGCGGTGATGGACTGGCGGCCGTCAAGGGCAAACTCTGATTTCTGACTCGCCCGCGAATGCTGTGGTGCATTCACTGACGCATTCGCGGGCAAGCCCGCTCCTACAGTTGGTATGAATCCGCTCCAGACAGGGGCAAAACTCAGGACTGTGAATAACCCATGCCTCGCCTGACCCATCTGCTGCCCTTCCTGACCTGGCTTCCCCGGCAATCCGGCCGCAGCCTGCGCCAGGACCTGCTGGTGGGTCTGAGCGGCGCGATCCTCGCCCTGCCGCAATCCATCGCCTATGCGCTGATTGCCGGCCTGCCCGCCGAATACGGCCTGTATGCGGCCATCGTGCCGGTACTGATCGCCTGCCTGTGGGGGTCGTCCTGGCACCTGATCTGCGGCCCCACCGCCGCCATCTCCATCGTCCTCTACGCCAGCGTCAGCCCGCTGGCCGTGGCCGGCAGCAGCGACTACGTGACCCTCGTCCTGCTGCTGACCTTTCTTGGCGGGGTGTTCCAACTGCTGCTCGGGCTGCTGCGCTTCGGCGCACTGGTCAACTTCGTCTCCCATTCCGTGGTGCTCGGTTTCACCCTGGGTGCCGCCATCGTCATTGCCCTTGGCCAGTTGCCGAATCTGATGGGCATGGACTTGCCCAGCCAGGCCACGGCACTCAAGACCGCCCAGGACCTGTTCGCCCATGCCCGCGAAGTGGACCTGCCCTCGCTGGGGCTGGGCCTGGCCACCTTGCTGATTGGCATCGCCATCAAGCTCGTGCGCCCGCGCTGGCCGGCGCTGCTGATCAGCCTGGTGCTGGTGAGCCTGGTGGCGTGGCTGCTGCCCGGTTACTTCGCCCACGTGCCCCGCGTTCCTGCGTTCAGCGGCCATCTGCCGCCCCTGAGCCCGCTGCCGTTGCTCGACCTGGACCTGATCCTGCGCCTGCTGCCCAGCGCCGTGGCGGTGGGCATGCTCGGGCTGGTCACCAGCCTGTCGATCGCCCGCTCGTTGTCAGCACGTTCGGAACAACTGATCGACGCCGACCAGGAGATCCGCGCCCAGGGCTTTTCCAACATGGTCGGCGCGTTTTTCTCGGGTTACCTGTCGTCAGGTTCGTTCACCCGCTCCGGGCTGAGCTTCGAGGCGGGCGCCCGTTCCCCCATGGCCGGGGTGTTCTCGGCGCTGTGGGTGGCGCTGTTCGCCGTGGCCGGCGCCGGGCTCATCGCTCACCTGCCGATCCCGGCGATGGCCGGCAGCATCCTGCTGATTTGTTGGGGGCTGGTGGATCACCGGGCGATTCGCGCGTTGTTCCGGGTCAGTCGTTCGGAGTTCCTGGTGATGGCGCTGACTGCGGCGTCCACCCTGTTGCTGGAGCTACAGACGGCGATCTACGCGGGAGTGCTGGCGTCGCTGTTCTTCTACCTCAAGCGCACCTCGCGGCCGCGGGTGCAGCAGAGCCGTGAAGGGGAGGCGGACGTGCTGCGGGTCGGTGGCTCGATCTTCTTCGGTGCAGCGCATTATCTGCAGGTACGCCTGCAGCGCTGCCAAGGGCCGCATGTGGTGATCGACGCGCGACAGATCAACTTCATCGACTATTCGGGTGTGGATATGTTGCACCGCGAGGCGCGGCGGCTGTTACGCAATGGCGGCAGCCTGACCCTGCATCGGGCCAGGCCCCAGGTGGTGGAAGAATTGCAGAAGCTGGAGGGGATCGACGGGTGTCCGATCAGGTTCGAGGAGTAAGCCCTACCCCCGCGCCAACTGCCGCCGCAATTCATCCAGCACTGCCCCGGTCTCAGGCCGAACCCCACGCCAGACATAAAACGCCTCGGCCGCCTGCTCGGCGAGCATTCCCAGCCCATCCAGCACTTTCGCCGCCCCAAGCTTCGTCGCCCACTGGCAGAACGGCGTCGGCTCCTTGCCATACATCATGTCGTAGCACACCGTGCGCCCGGCCTCGACCAGGCTCTCGGCGATCGGCGGCAACTCCCCCGAAAGGCTTGCCGAAGTAGCGTTGATGATCACGTCCACCGGCTCCTGCAGCCAGGCAAAGCCGCTGGCGACCACCGGCCCGAGTTCATCGAACTCGCGCGCCAGCTGCTCGGCCTTTTCCACTGTGCGATTGGCGATCACCAGCGATTGCGGCTTATGCGCCAGGATCGGCTCCAGCACGCCACGCACCGCACCACCGGCGCCGAGAATCAGGATGCGCTTGCCCGCCAGCGTGACCCCGGCATTCACCGTCAGGTCGCGCACCAGGCCTGCGCCATCGGTGTTGTCGCCCTGCAACGTGCCATCGGCCAACAGGGTCAGGGTGTTGACCGCGCCCGCGCGTTGCGCCCGTGGCGTGAGGCTGTCGCACAGGCGGTAGGCTTCTTCCTTGAATGGCACGGTCACGTTGGCGCCGCTGCCCTGCTTGAAGAAGCCGCGGGCGCAGTCGCTGAACTCGTCCAGCGGCGCCAGCAGAGTGTTGTATTCCAGATCCTGGCCGGTCTGCTCGGCGAACAGGCGGTGGATCAGCGGCGACTTGCTGTGGCCGATGGGGTTACCGAAAACGACGTACTGGTCCATGGGGAATCCTCGGTTATCCACAGGCTTACTGGCCGAGCCAGTCGCGGTCCTGCAGGAAATACTCGGTCAGGCGCGCTTCCTCGCTGCCAGGCGCGGCCTTCCAGTCGTAGCCCCAACGAACCTGCGGCGGCAACGACATGAGGATCGACTCGGTACGCCCGCCGGATTGCAGGCCGAACAGCGTGCCGCGGTCGTAGACCAGGTTGAATTCGACATAGCGCCCGCGGCGATATTCCTGGAATTCGCGCTGCTGCGCGGTGTAGGGGGTGTTCTTGCGCCGCTGCACGATCGGCAGGTAGGCGTCGATGTAGGCATCGCCGATGGCACGGATGAAGGCGAAGCAGGTGTCGAAATCCCACTCGTTCAGGTCATCGAAGAACAGCCCGCCAATGCCACGGGGTTCGCCGCGGTGCTTGAGGTGGAAGTAGCGGTCGCACCAGGCCTTGTAGCGCGGGTACACGTCGGCACCGAAGGGGGCACAGGCCTGTTCGGCGACGCGGTGCCAGTGGATGCAGTCTTCCTCGTTGCCGTAGTACGGGGTCAGGTCGAAGCCGCCGCCGAACCACCACACCGCTTCTTCGCCCTCTTTCTCGGCGATGAAGAACCGCACATTGGCGTGGGACGTTGGCACATGCGGGTTGTGCGGGTGGATCACCAGCGACACGCCCAGCGCCTCGAAGCCACGACCGGCCAGCTCCGGACGGTGCGCACTGGCCGACGGTGGCAGGCCGGCGCCGAACACATGGGAGAAGTTGACCCCGCCTTTCTCGATCAGCTTGCCCTCGCCGATCACCCGGGTACGACCGCCGCCGCCAGCATCGCGAACCCAAGCGTCCTCGACGAAGCGGGCGCCGCCGTCCTCGGTTTCGAGGGCGGCGCAGATGCGGTCTTGCAGGTCGAGCAGATAGGCCTTCACGGCCTCGGTGCGGCTGGTCATCGGGTCACCTGGGAGGGGCAGGGAGGAATTCGCCGCGTAGCATACCACCGGCCAGCGCCGCGCCGCAGTTGACGGCAGTCAAGCAAAGGCGTCCGATAGAGGGCCTTTGCGATGACGACAACAGGAGTGTGTGATGGCCAAGCGTATTCAGTTCAGCCAGCATGGCGGCCCGGAAGTCCTGCAGCTCGTGGAATTCGAACCGACACCGCCCGGCCCGCAGCAGGTGCGCGTGCGCAACCATGCGATCGGTCTGAATTTCATCGATACCTATTTCCGTGGCGGGCTCTACGCGCCGCCATCACTGCCTTCTGGCCTGGGCACCGAAGGTGCGGGGGTGGTCGATGCGGTGGGCGAGGGCGTCACCCGCTTGAAGGTCGGCGACCGCGTAGGCTACGGCGGCGGGCCGCTGGGCGCCTATGGCGAATACCACACCCTGCCGGAAGCGAACCTGGTGAAGCTGCCCGACAGCATCAGCTTCGAGCAGGCTGCGGCCGTGATGCTCAAGGGCCTGACCACCCAGTACCTGCTCAAGCAGACCTACGCGGTGCAGCCCGGCGACTTCATTCTGTTCCACGCCGCCGCAGGTGGCGTCGGCTCGCTGGCCTGCCAATGGGCCAAGGCCTTGGGTGCCAAGCTGATCGGCACTGTCAGTTCCGCAGAAAAAGCCGAGCGCGCCAAGGCGCTGGGGGCCTGGGCGACCATCGATTACAGCCATGAAGACGTGGCCAAGCGTGTGCTGGAGCTGACCGAAGGCAAGAAGTGCGCGGTGGTGTATGACGGCGTCGGTGCCGACACCTGGCTGACCTCCCTCGACTGCCTGCGCCCGCGTGGCTTGATGGTGAGCTTCGGCAATGCCTCCGGCGCGGTGAGTGGCGTGAACCTCGGGATTCTGTCGCAGAAGGGCTCGCTGTACGTGACCCGGCCGACCCTGGCCAGCTACGCCAACAACGCCGAGAACACCCAGGCCATGGCCGATGACCTGTTCGCGATGATTGCCAGCGGCAAGTTGGTGGTGGATATCCAGCAGCGATATCCGCTGAGCGAGGCGGCGAAGGCGCAGGCCGAGTTGTCGGCGCGGCGGACGGTGGGGTCGACGGTGCTGTTGCCCTGAGGTCATGACGGTACAAGTCAAAGCTGGGTAATTCGGCTTGTACCGTAGGCTTTGCTTATCAATCGTAATGAAAACGGCATTGCAATACCGTTAGCTGCCCACCCTCATAGAAATAGACGAGGCGATGCTCTCGGGTAATACGCCGTGACCAGTATCCAGAAAGGTCTCCCTTGAGTGGTTCAGGCTTGCCAGTCCCCTTGAAAGGCGTACGACAGCACTCACGAATGAGTGCATTGATCGCCTCGAAAATCGCCGAATCGACTGCTCGCCAGTGGTGATAGTCTTCCCATCCCTCAGCAGTGAACGCAACGCTCACAGAATTTCGCACCTCAATCTTGTTGCGGTGCTTTGACTTCATGTTCATTGATGATCAGCTCATGGGCAGCGGGCTTACCCGACCTATGCTGTTCGACAGATGAGCGCAAGCGCTTGGCATTGGCTGAAGAGCTCAGCAAGTACAGGGTTTCCTGCATGCCGTTGTAGTCCTCAAGAGAAAGCATCACCACGGGCTCGCCACGTTGGCGCGTGATGATTGCCGGCTCGTGGTCACGACATACGTCATCCATCGTTTGTTTCAGATCGGCGCGAGCTTGGCTAAAGGTAATTACGTGCATTGTCCAATCCTTCCCGGATAACAAAGGAGAGCTGAGCGAACATTGTACAATGTAACGTACACATCTCAATGACCTACCATCGGCGTCTTCGTCGCTTGTTCAGGATGGAATGCTTCGCAAAGCCCGAGAAGCTTATTGTCCAAGGGCTGTGCAGAAAACTTCATGCATTCAGCGAAGCGCGTAGTTTTTTTCCGAACCCGTTAAGAGGACTCACCAGGTTTCACTGTCGACTCGATCCCATCCAGCATCGCTTCAACCAGGCCCTCTGCCAGCTCGATGGCATGCAGGCTCGACCAGAACATGCCGCGCCCTTCGTCACTCAAGTGGTCAATGGCTTTGATGCCAGTGTCGTAGGCGCAGCGCAGGTAGAGCGCGACGTGGACCAAGGCGTCGTGGGGTTCGATGTCGGGGTTGACGGTGAAGAGCGGGGGATGGCCGGCGTCGCAGCGGCCGAAGGGGTGGGCGGTGGTTTTTGGGAGGGGTGGGTCGGGGACTATCTTCTTCACTTTTGATCTCCTGAATAGACCAACCCCATCCGTTACCACGCGAATGGGTGGCGGCTGCACGCGGGGTGGTAAACCGGGAGGAGACCTCAGACCCGGCAGGCGTAAGCCTCCCGCGCACAGCCACCATGACTGCGGAGATCATCCTCTTCGGGTTACCACACCCGATCGCCAAGTTGTTCGGCGACGGTCTGGAGCCTAGAGGTAGACGTTCCCACTGAGAAGGTAATGGCGATCGACAGGCCGCGTAGGATATTTCCCTAAATCAGAAATGTGCAGCCTCAAGGATCAGAATCAGAAAGATCACACCGCTGCTCCGCACGTTGTAGGAGCAACTGTCTTGTTCAATATCTAAAGGCCAGCCCAATCCCTGTGGGAGCGGGCTTGTCCCACGATCACCGGCATAGCCGGTGCCATGTATCGCGGTGTTCCTTTCGCGGGCAAGCCCGCTCCTACAAGGTGTGAACAATCACCCCGGCCGCACCACCTCGCCTGTCAACAGGTCGCGAATCACACTCGGATTCCTGCGTCCGCCCAGCGCGCCGCCGAGCACCAGGTCCAGCTCGTTGTGGAAATACTGCTCCACCCGCAACCGGCTCTTGGCCGCCGGCCGCCCGGCAGGATTGGCGGAGGTGGAGATCAGCGGCCCCACCAGCGCGCACAGCTCGCGCACCTGGGGATGATCGCTGACCCGCAGCGCCACCGTATCGTGCTGGCCAGTCACCCACTCGGGCAACAGGTCCTGGTGCGGCACCAGCCAGGTGTTCGGGCCCGGCCAGGTGCTGCCCATGCGATCGATCCAGTCCTGGGGGAATTCCTCGAACAGGAAGTCGAACTGACGGATGTTGTCGGCGACCAGGATCAGGCCTTTATCCACAGGGCGCGACTTGAGCGCCAACAGGCGGTACACCGCGTCTTCGTTCCACGGGTCGCAGCCCAGGCCCCAGACCGCTTCCGTCGGATAGGCGATCACCGCACCCGCCTTCACCTCACGCGCGGCTTGTTGCACACGCCAACTGCTCACCATTGCTGTCTCTCCGCTTTAAGCCTGATGCGCAGTGTACTTAGGCGGAACGGGCAAACCAACGTCCGGCTTCGCTGCTCACCCGTCCTTCGAGTTCGAGCTCGGTCAGACTGGCCAGTACCTGGGCCAGTGGCAGCCCGCTGCTGTGGGCCAGGCCCTCGCTGGTCTGTGGAGCGGCATGCAGCAACGCCAGCAGTGGATTACCCGGTTTCTCCACAGACGCAGGAGGCAGGTTCTGCCAACCGCGCAGGCTGTCGAGGATCTGCCCGACACTCTCCACCAGCAGCGCACCATCGCGAATCAGTTGATGGCAGCCCTTGGCGCCAGGGTGGTGAATGGAGCCGGGAATCGCGTACACCTCCCGACCCTGTTCGGCTGCCAGCCGGGCGGTGATCAACGAGCCGCTGGCCAGGCTGGCCTCCACCACCAGCACGCCGAGCGACAGGCCACTGATGATCCGGTTGCGCCGCGGGAAGTTGCCGGCCAGTGGCCCGGCGTCCAGCGGGTACTCCGAAACCAGCGCGCTGCCACTGTCGATCATGGCCCGTGCCAAGTCGCGATGGCGCTGTGGATAAAGTTTTTGCAACCCCGTGCCGAGCACCCCGATCGTATGGCCGCCGGCGTTCAACGCAGCCCGATGAGCGGCGCCGTCGACACCCAGTGCCAAGCCGCTGGTGATGGTGAACCCGGCCTGAGCCAGGCAACGGGAAAACGCACCAGCCGTATCCAGCGCCGGGGGTGACGCACGCCTGCTGCCGACGATCGCCAACTGCGGCCGTTCGAGCAAGGCAGGGTCGCCGGCGACGAAAAGCAAAGGCGGCGGATCATCTATCTCGGCCAGCAATGCCGGGTATCCAGGGCCGTCCCACATCAGTAAACACTGGCCCGGACGCTCTAGCCAAGCCATTGCAGCCAATGCGCCATCGCGTACTTGCGCACTGCGCCGGGCGTCTATACTGGAAGCCTTCAGGCCCAGAGCACGCCAGGCGCTGGCCGGGGCACTGAGTGCCGAAGAGGCACTGCCGAATGCTTCGATGAGGGTATGGAAACGACGCAAGCCAATATCGGGAAGGCGATGCAGACGCAGCCGCGCCTCCAGTTCCGCTGGAGTGCAAGGCGACGAACGGGATGGGTTCATGGTGGATCATCCTTGATCGGCAGGAGGCCAATAAGCGGGCACATCCTGTGGATAACTTTGTGGGTAACACTTTGAAAAGCTGTCGACTGAAACGCCAGCTATCAAGCTCATAGAGACCCTAGCCAAGCTTCCCAGGTGCCGAACGCTCCATTTCCCTTTATTATGTGTGCTCAGTTTTCAACCAAACGCACAGTGACTGCCTGACCCTATGGCCATCTTGAACATCCTCGAATTCCCCGACCCGCGCCTGCGCACCCTCGCCAAACCGGTAACGGAGTTCGACGACGCCCTGCACCAGCTGATCGACGACATGTTTGAAACCATGTACGAAGCGCCCGGCATCGGCCTGGCCGCGACCCAGGTCAACGTGCACAAGCAGGTCGTGGTGATGGATCTTTCCGAAGATCGCAGCGAGCCGCGGGTGTTCATCAACCCCAGCGTCGAAGAGCTGACCCACGACATGGGCCAGTACCAGGAAGGCTGCCTGTCGGTGCCAGGCTTCTACGAGAACGTCGACCGCCCGCTGCGCGTACGGGTCAAGGCCCAGGATCGCGATGGCAAGCCCTTCGAGCTCGAGGCCGAAGGCCTGCTGGCGGTGTGCGTGCAGCACGAGTTCGATCACCTTAACGGCAAGCTGTTCGTCGACTACCTGTCTCAGCTCAAACGCGACCGGATCAAGAAGAAGCTGGAAAAGCAGCACCGCCAGCAAGCCTGATCCCCACCTTCCAGAAGGCTTGCTCCGGCAAGCCTTTTTCTTTTTTGAAGCGAGAACTCCATGCGCATCGTCTTCGCAGGCACCCCAGAGTTTGCCGCCGAACACCTCAAGGCCCTGCTCGACAGCCCGTACGAAATCGTGGCCGTCTACACCCAGCCCGACCGTCCCGCCGGCCGGGGCCAGAAGCTCATGCCGAGCGCGGTCAAGGCGTTGGCCGTGGCCCACGACATCCCGGTGCTGCAACCGCCGACCCTGCGCAACGCCGAAGCCCAGGCCGAACTGGCCGCGCTCGCGCCTGACCTGATGGTGGTGGTCGCCTATGGCCTGATCCTGCCGCAGGCGGTGCTGGATATTCCCCGCCTTGGCTGCATCAACAGCCATGCCTCGCTGTTGCCACGCTGGCGCGGTGCGGCGCCGATCCAGCGCGCCGTGGAGGCGGGCGACGCCGAAAGCGGTGTGACGGTGATGCGCATGGAAGCGGGCCTGGACACCGGCCCCATGCTGCTCAAGGTCAGCACGCCGATCAGCGCCGAAGACACCGGCGGCAGCCTGCATGATCGCCTTGCCCAGATGGGCCCGGGCGCCGTGGTTCAAGCCATCGCCGGCC
The DNA here is from genome assembly GCF_014268955.1 of Pseudomonas sp. RW3S2. NCBI lineage: Bacteria > Pseudomonadati > Pseudomonadota > Gammaproteobacteria > Pseudomonadales > Pseudomonadaceae > Pseudomonas > Pseudomonas sp. RW3S2. The sequence goes on from NZ_JABWRM010000010.1 coordinate 161,737, forward strand.
TCGCCGACGGCAGCTTGCAGGGCGAGGTGCAGGACGACGCCCTGGCCACCTATGCACACAAGCTGAACAAGGATGAGGCACGCCTGGACTGGAATCGCCCGGCCGTGGAACTGGAGCGCCTGATCCGCGCCTTCAACCCTTGGCCGGTGTGCCACAGCACCCTCGACGGCGAAACCGTGAAGGTGCTGGGCGCGAACTTGTCCACAGGCAACGGCGCTCCGGGCGAGATCCTGTCCGCCAGCAAGGACGGCCTGGTGGTCGCCTGCGCTGACGGCGCCCTGAGCCTGACGCGCCTGCAACTGCCCGGTGGCAAGGCCCTGGCCTTTAGCGACCTGTTCAACAGCCGCCGCGAGAAGTTCGCAAGCGGCAAGGTGCTCGGCCAATGAACCCACGCCTGGCTGCCGCCCGCGCCCTTGCGGCCGTACTCAGCGGCAAGGCTTCGCTGAACAGCTCGCTGCCCGCGCAACTGGACAAGGTCGAGGAGCGCGATCGCGGCCTGACCCAGGACCTGGCCTTCGGCACCGCCCGCTGGCAACCACGCCTGGACCTGCTTGCCGCACAACTGCTGCAGAAGCCGTTCAAGGCCGCCGACGCCGATGTGCAGGCGCTGCTGCTGGTCGGCCTGTACCAGCTGTTCTACACACGCATTCCGGCCCACGCCGCCATCGGCGAAACCGTCGGCTGCGCCGACAAGCTCAAGAAGCCTTGGGCAAAGGGCCTGCTCAACGCCGTACTGCGCCGCGCCCAGCGTGAGGGCGAGGAACTGCTCGCCAGCCTGGAGCGCGACCCGGTGGTCCGCACCGCGCACCCGCGCTGGCTGCAGAAGTCGCTCAAGGCGTTCTGGCCGGAGCAATGGGAAGCCATCTGCGCCGCCAACAACGCCCACCCGCCGATGATCCTGCGGGTCAACCGCCGTCATCACAGCCGTGATGCGTACCTGGCGCTGCTGGCTGATGCTGGCATCGGCGCCAGCGCCTGCCCGTTCAGCCGCGATGGCATCGTGCTGGCCGAAGCCTGCGACGTGCGCGGCCTGCCGGGCTTCGCCGACGGCTGGATCAGCGTGCAGGACGAAGCCGCACAGCTGTCGGCCGACTTGCTGGAGCTGGCCCCCGGCCAACGTGTGCTCGATGCCTGCTGCGCCCCGGGCGGCAAGACCTGCCACCTGCTCGAAGCCGAGCCGGGCCTGGCGCAGATGGTCGCCATCGACCTGGAGGCCAAGCGCCTGGCGCGGGTGCGCGAAAACCTCGACCGGCTGCAGCTCGATGCCGAGCTGATCGCCTGTGATGCCCGCGATACCGCCAGCTGGTGGGACGGCAAGCCGTTCCAGCGCATCCTGCTCGATGCGCCGTGCTCGGCCACCGGCGTGATCCGCCGCCACCCGGACATCAAGCTGACCCGCCAGGCCGAGGACATCCCGGCCCTGGCCGCGCTGCAGGGTGAGCTGCTCGATGCGCTGTGGCCGACGCTCGAAGTCGGCGGCATGCTGCTCTACGCCACCTGCTCGAGCCTGCCGACCGAGAACACCGACGTGATAGACGCCTTCCTCGCCCGCACCCCCGGTGCCCGTGAGCTCGACCTGGCGACCGAGGCCGGCCTGCGCCAGCCCCACGGCCGCCAGCTACTGGCCCAGGAAGGCGGCCACGACGGCTTTTACTATGCCAAGCTGATCAAGATCGCCGCCTCGCGCGGATAAGAACAAAAGGTAGGGAGTAGCGGATGAAGATCATCATCCTCGGCGCAGGCCAGGTAGGCGGTACGCTGGCCGAACACCTGGCGAGCGAAGCCAACGACATCACGGTGGTCGACACCGATGGCGAGCGCTTGCGTGACCTGGGCGACCGCCTCGACATCCGCACCGTGCAGGGCCGCGCCTCGCTGCCCACGGTACTGCGCCAGGCCGGCGCCGATGATGCCGACATGCTGGTGGCAGTGACCAACAGCGACGAGACCAACATGGTCGCCTGCCAGGTGGCCTATTCGCTGTTCCACACCCCGACCAAGATCGCCCGGGTGCGCGAATCCTCCTACCTCAGCCGCGAGGAGCTGTTCGACAACGACCACATTCCGGTGGACGTGCTGATCAGCCCCGAGCAGGTGGTGACCAACTACATCAAGCGTCTGATCGAGCACCCCGGCGCCCTGCAGGTGATCGACTTCGCCGAGGGCAAGGCCCAGTTGGTGGCGGTCAAGGCCTACTACGGCGGCCCGCTGGTGGGTCAGCAACTGCGCCAGATCCGCGCGCACATGCCCAATGTCGATACCCGCGTGGCTGCGATCTTCCGCCGCGACCGGCCGATCAAGCCCCATGGCGACACGGTGATCGAGGCCGACGACGAAGTGTTCTTCATCGCCGCGAAGAAGGACATTCGTGCAGTGATGGGCGAGCTGCGGCGTATCGACGAGACCAACAAGCGGGTGGTCATCGCCGGTGGCGGGCAGATCGGCGAACGCCTGGCCGAAGCCATCGAAAGCCGCTACCAGGTGAAGATCATCGAGATGAGCCCGGCACGCTGCCGGCATCTTTCGGACAACCTCGAAAGCACCGTGGTCCTGCAGGGCAGCGCATCGGACAAAGACCTGATGCTCGAAGAAAACATCGCCGAGGCCGACATCTTCCTGGCCCTGACCAACGACGACGAGGCCAACATCATGTCGTCGCTGCTGGCCAAGCGCCTGGGTGCCCGCAAGGTGATGACGCTGATCAACAACCCGGCCTACGTCGACCTGGTGCAGGGCGGCGACATCGACATCGCCATCAGCCCGCAGTTGGCAACCATAGGCACGCTGCTGGCCCATGTGCGCCGTGGCGATATCGTCAGCGTGCACTCGCTGCGTCGCGGTGCAGCGGAAGCCATCGAGGCAGTCGCCCATGGTGATTCGAAATCGAGCAAGGTGATCGGCAAGGCCATCGAAGACATCGCCCTGCCGCCCGGCACCACCATCGGCGCGATCATTCGCGACGAAGAGGTGCTGATCGCCCACGACGACACGGTGATCGAGGCGGGAGACCATGTGATCCTGTTCGTTGTGGATAAAAAGCACATTCGCGATGTGGAGAAGCTGTTCCACGTCGGCTTGAGTTTCTTCTAGGAGAAGGCGGCATGCGCGAATCGCTGGAAAAGATGCTGGCCAAGGGTGTGGATAACCCGCTGCTGAGATTCGGCCTGGGCAAGGCCTGGCTGGATGAGGGCAAGGGCGCCGAAGCAGCGGTGCACCTGGCGAGTTGCGTCGAGCAGGACCCGAAGTACTCGGCAGCGTGGAAACTGTTGGGCAAGGCGTATCAGCTCGAAGGCGACATCGCTGCGGCGCGCAAGGCGTGGGAGAAGGGGATCGTTGCGGCGCAGGCCCATGGCGACAAGCAGGCCGAGAAAGAAATGGCCGTGTTCCTGAAAAAGCTGAACAAAGCCTGACAGACGCCGCGGTCCTTGTAGGAGCGGCGGTTCGCCGCTGCGACTTGTCCCGCGATCGGGCGCGAAGCGGCCGCAAACTCGGCAACCGAGATTTTCCTGATAGATCTCGGCGTCTGGTTTTACGGCCGCTTCGCGCCCGATCGCGGGACAAGCCCGCTCCTACAGAGTGTGGATAACTCAGTACCAGCGCGGCTCGCCGGCCGGACGCTTCTTGAAGCGCTTCATGCTCCACATGTACTGACTCGGGTACTCGCGCACATAGCGCTCGACCACCTTGCTCATGGCTGCCGCAGCCACCGCCACATCCTCGCTGTACATCGCTTCGGGCGCCGCTTCGAGGAACACCTTGAACCCGGACCCGTCCGGCAGGCGCAGGGCATGCAGGAACACCCCCACCGCCTTGCCGCCAGCCAGCATGTTCGGCACGAACTTGCTGGTCAGCGCCTGGGTGCCGAGGAAAGGCACGAATACCCCCGCCGACTCGGCCGGCTCAGGGTCGGCAGGAATGCCCACCTGCCCGCCGCGACGCACTTCCTTGATCACGCTGAGAATGCCTTCCTTGGTCGAAGGCGCCACGCGGTTGCCCATCTGCACCCGCTGCTCGCGCAGCAGGTCATCCACCGCCTTCAGCTTGGGCGGACGGTAGAAGATGATCGGCTTGCACTGGTTGCAATAGAAGTGGTTCAGCACCTCCCAGTTGCCCAGGTGGCTGGTGATGCCGACCACCCCTTTGCCAGAGGCCAGGGCTTGCTCGAGCACTTCCAGGCCGTGCACTTCCTTGACCAGCTCCAGCGACTGCTGAGGCGGGCGGATCCAGGCCCAGGCGCTTTCGACGAAGGACTTGCCGATATCCTTCAGCGCACGCCCCACCAACTGCTCACGCTCGGCAGGGTTCATCTCGGGGAAGCACTTGGCGAGGTTGATCCGCACTACGTTGCGCGAACCGTTGGGGATTTTCCACATCAGCCAGCCGATACCGGCACCGACGCGCTGCACCGCGCCCCAGGGCAGTTTGGCGAACAGGCGCAGCACCCCGACCATCAGGGCGCCCTTGAACTTTTCCACAGGCCAATTCCTTATTTCTGCAAGGCGCGCATTGTAACGCCTCAGCGCACCAGCGCGGCGTAGCGATCGCAATCGGTGGTGTGGTCCATGACCATGCCGGTGGCCTGCATGAAGGCGTAGCAAATGGTCGGACCGACGAAGGTGAAGCCCTTTTTCTGCAGGGCTTTGCTCATCGCCTTGGCTTCGTCGGTGATCGCCGGGATGTCGGCGCGCCCCTGGTAATGGTTGATCTTCGGCTCGCCGCCAACGAACGACCACAGCCACTCGCCGGGGTTTTCCAGCGCCAGCCAGGCCCGCGCATTGCGGCGCACGGCATTGAGCTTGAGGCGGTTGCGGATGATGCCTGGATCGAGCATCAGTTCTTCTATCCGCTCGTCGCTCATCTCGGCCAGTTGCACTGGGTCGAAGCCTTGCAGCACCTGGCGATAGCGCTCGCGTTTCTTCAGCACGGTGATCCACGAAAGGCCCGCCTGGAACCCTTCGAGCAAAAGCATCTCGAAGAGCAACGCCGGGTCGCGCTGCGGGGTTCCCCATTCCTGGTCATGGTAGGCCTGGTACAAGGGATCGTCGGTACACCAAAAGCAGCGTGGCATAAGGCTCCAATTACGTAGAGGGCGAGGCGAATCGGGTTATACTCCCGCTCTTTACATCCGCATCCCCAGATACAGGTGAATTTCGTGAGCCAGCCTACGCCAGCCGTGCGTACCTTCCAAGACCTGATCCTCGCCCTGCAGAACTACTGGGCCGAGCAAGGTTGTGTGGTACTTCAGCCCTACGATATGGAAGTAGGCGCCGGCACTTTCCACACCGCCACCTTCCTGCGCGCCGTCGGCCCGGAGACCTGGAACGCTGCCTACGTGCAGCCTAGCCGTCGCCCCGCCGACGGACGGTATGGCGAAAACCCCAACCGCCTGCAGCACTACTACCAGTTCCAGGTGGTACTCAAGCCGAACCCGGCCAACTTCCAGGAGCTGTACCTGGGCTCGCTGAAGGCCATCGGCCTGGACCCGCTGGTCCACGACATCCGCTTCGTCGAAGACAACTGGGAATCGCCGACCCTGGGTGCCTGGGGCCTGGGTTGGGAAATCTGGCTGAACGGCATGGAAGTGACCCAGTTCACCTACTTCCAGCAGGTCGGTGGCATCGAGTGCTACCCGGTCACCGGCGAGATCACCTATGGCCTGGAGCGTCTGGCCATGTACATCCAGGGTGTCGATTCGGTGTACGACCTGGTCTGGGCCGACGGCCCGTTCGGCAAGGTCACCTATGGCGATGTGTTCCACCAGAACGAAGTGGAGCAATCGACCTACAACTTCGAGCACGCCAACGTCGAGAAACTGTTCGAGCTGTTCGACTTCTACGAAAGCGAAGCCAACCGCCTGATCAAGCTGGACCTGCCGCTGCCGACCTACGAAATGGTCCTGAAGGCTTCGCACACCTTCAACCTGCTCGACGCCCGCCGCGCCATCTCGGTGACCGAGCGCCAGCGCTACATCCTGCGCGTGCGCACCCTGGCCCGCGACGTGGCGCAAAGCTATCTGCAAGCCCGCGCACGCCTGGGCTTCCCGATGGCCACCCCCGAACTGCGTGATGAAGTACTGGCCAAGCTGGAGGCTGCACAATGAGTGCGCAAGATTTCCTGGTTGAACTGGGCACCGAAGAGCTGCCCCCAAAAGCCCTGGCCTCGCTGGGCGACGCATTCCTGGCCGGTATCGAGAAAGGCCTGCAGGCCGCCGGCCTGAACTACGCCGGCAAGTCGGTCTATGCCGCGCCACGCCGCCTGGCCGTACTGATCCGCCAACTGGACGTACAGCAACCTGATCGCAGCATCAATATCGACGGCCCGCCCCGCCAGGCCGCCTTCGATGCCGACGGCAATCCGACCCAGGCCGCCCTCGGCTTCGCCAAGAAGTGCGGCGTCGAGCTGTCCGAGATCGACCAGAGCGGTGCCAAGCTGCGCTTCTCCCAGCACATCCCGGGCAAAGCCACTGCCAGCCTGCTGCCAACCATCGTCGAAGACTCGCTCAACGACCTGCCGATCCCCAAGCGCATGCGCTGGGCGGCCAGCCGTGAAGAGTTCGTGCGCCCCACTCAGTGGCTGGTGATGCTGCTGGGCGACCAAGTCGTCGACTGCACCATCCTCTCGCAGAAAGCCGGTCGCGAATCGCGCGGGCACCGCTTCCACCACCCGGAAAACGTGCTGATCACCACCCCGGCCAACTACGTCGAGGACCTGCGCAAGGCCCACGTACTGGCCGACTTCGCCGAGCGCCGCGAGCTGATCGCCAAGCGCACCGCAGAGCTGGCCCTGCAGCAGGAAGGCAGCGCCATCGTACCGCCGGCGCTGCTGGACGAAGTGACTGCCCTGGTCGAATGGCCGGTGCCGCTGGTGTGCTCGTTCGAGGAGCGCTTCCTGGAAGTGCCGCAGGAAGCCCTGATCACCACCATGCAGGACAACCAGAAGTACTTCTGCCTGCTCGACAGCGAAGGCAAGTTGCTGCCGCGCTTCATCACCGTGGCCAACGTCGAGAGCCTCGATCCGAAGCAAATCGTCGAGGGTAACGAGAAGGTCGTGCGTCCGCGCCTGACCGACGCCGAGTTCTTCTTCAAGCAAGACAAGAAGCAGCCTCTGGAAACCTTCAACGAACGCCTGAAGAACGTGGTGTTCCAGGCCCAGCTGGGTACGGTGTTCGACAAGGCCGAGCGTGTCTCCAGGCTGGCCGCCTACATCGCCCCGTTCATCGGCGGCAGTGCAGCCAACGCCGGCCGCGCCGGCCTGCTGTCCAAGTGCGATTTGGCCACCGAAATGGTCGGCGAATTCCCTGAAATGCAGGGCATCGCAGGCTACTACTACGCCGTCAACGATGGCGAGCCACAAGATGTCGCCCTGGCACTCAACGAGCAGTACATGCCGCGCGGTGCTGGCGCGGAGTTGCCGGAAACTCTCACCGGCGCCGCCGTGGCCATCGCCGACAAGCTCGACACCCTGGTCGGCATCTTCGGCATCGGCATGCTGCCAACCGGCAGCAAGGATCCCTACGCCCTGCGTCGCGCCGCCCTCGGCGTGCTGCGCATCCTGATCGAGAAGCAGCTGGACCTGGACCTGACCGCTGCGGTCGAGTTCGCGGTCAAGCAGTACGGCGCCAAGGTCAAGGCTGCAGGCCTGGCTGACCAGGTGCTGGAGTTCATCTTCGATCGCCTGCGTGCACGCTACGAAGACGAAGGCGTCGATGTGGCCACCTACCTGTCGGTACGTGCCCTGAAGCCGGCTTCGGCCCTGGATTTCGATCAGCGCGTGCAGGCCGTGCAGGCCTTCCGCAAGCTGCCGGAAGCCGAGGCCCTGGCCGCGGTGAACAAGCGCGTTTCGAACCTGCTGAGCAAGGCCGAAGGCACCATCGCCGACCAGGTCGAGCCGAAGTACTTCGACAACGCCAACGAGTTCTCCCTGTACTCGGCGATCCAGCAGGCCGACCAGGCTGTGCAGCCAATGGCTGCCGCACGCCAGTACAGCGAATCGCTGGCACGCCTGGCTGCGCTGCGCGATCCGGTCGATGCGTTCTTCGAGGCGGTCATGGTCAACGCCGAAGACGCCAAGGTACGCGCCAACCGTTATGCCCTGCTCAGCCGCCTGCGCGGTCTGTTCCTGGGCGTGGCCGACATCTCGCTGCTGGGGTAAGCCTTGAAACTGCTGATTCTCGATCGAGACGGGGTGATCAATCACGACTCCGACGCCTACATCAAGTCGCTGGAGGAGTGGATCCCCATTCCCGGCTCGATCGAGGCCATTGCGCAGTTGAGCAAGGCGGGCTGGACGGTGGCAGTGGCCACCAACCAGTCCGGCATTGCCCGTGGCTACTACCCGCTGTCCACGCTGGAGGCCATGCACGCGCGTCTGCGCGAGCTGGTCGCCGAGCAGGGCGGCGAGGTCGGGCATATCGTCTATTGCCCGCATGGCCCGGACGAAGGCTGCGAGTGCCGCAAGCCCAAGCCCGGAATGCTGCGGGCGATTGCCGAGTATTACCAAGTCGACCTGCGCGGTGTATGGTTCGTCGGCGATAGCACAGGTGACCTGGAGGCCGCCCTGGCCGTCGGAGCACAACCGGTGCTGGTGAAAACCGGCAAAGGGGAGAAGACCCTGAAAAAGGGCATCCCTGAAAACACATTGATTTTCGACGATCTGGCAGCCATCGCCAGAGAACTTATTTAAAGAGTGCGCCTGTTCGGCGCACTTCCTCAGGCGGGCGAGCCCCGCAACGGTACATGCCACTATGTCGATCCTGCAGGCGATCAGAATCTTTCTTTTTTACCTGCTGTTGGGCACCAGTTCGCTGCTGTGGTGCTCGCTGAGCTTCTTCATCGCGCCCTTCCTGTCGTTTCCGCGACGCTATCGCTTCATCAACGTCTACTGGTGCCGCTGTGCGGTGTTCCTGACACGGGTGATCCTGGGTATCGACTACAAGATCATCGGCGCCGAGAACGTGCCCAAAGAGCCCTGCGTGATTCTGTCCAACCACCAGAGCACCTGGGAAACCTTCTTCCTCTCGGCATACTTCTCGCCCATGAGCCAGGTGCTCAAGCGTGAGCTGTTGTACGTGCCGTTCTTCGGCTGGGCAATGGCGATGCTGCGGCCGATCGCCATCGACCGCAACAACCCCAAGGAAGCCCTGCGCCATGTGGCGAGCAAGGGCGACGAACTGCTCAAGCAGGGCGTCTGGGTGCTGATTTTCCCCGAGGGTACGCGCGTGCCCTATGGTCAGGTCGGCAAGTTCTCCCGCGGTGGCACCGCCCTGGCGGTGAACGCCGGCCTGCCGGTGCTGCCGATCGCGCACAACGCTGGCAAGTTCTGGCCAAAGACTGGCTGGGGCAAGCGCTCTGGCACCATCGAGGTGGTGATTGGCGAGCCGATGTACGCCAACGGCACCGGGCCACGTGCCATCGCCGAGCTCAACGATCGTGCCCAGGCGTGGAACGAGGCGACACAGCGGGCCATGGGGTCGCTGCCGCCGGCAGAAGAAAACGTCACCGAATCAATCGCCTGACGATCTGTGGATAACGTGTTAGCAATTTTTGGATTAATGCTTTCGGATCGTGTCTAAGTAGTTGAATTAGCTATTTATTTCTCTGTATGACGTTTTTTCGAAAATCGTGCATAAGTTTTTTCGAGGCATAAAAAAACCGGCTTTTACGCCGGTTTTTTCATACCTGGGCAACGCAGGTGTCTGCGTCGCGGGTTAACCCGCTCCTACACCTTGTCGATGTCCACATCCTTGGTCTCTTTCAGGCAGAAGATTCCCACCACCAGGCTGATCCCGGTGATCAATACCGGGTACCACAACCCATAGAAGATATCCCCGGTATACACCACCAGCGCGAACGATACCGTCGGCAGGAAGCCACCAAACCAGCCGTTGCCGATGTGATAGGGCAGCGACATCGAGGTGTAGCGGATACGTGTGGGGAACAGCTCGACCATCACCGCTGCCAGTGGCCCGTAGGTCATGGTCGCGATCAGGATCATCGCCACGATCAGCACCACCACCATCACCTGGTTCACATGGGCAGGGTCGGCCTTGGCCGGATAGCCCGCCTGCTCGATAGCCGTGCGCATCGCCACTTCATCGAAACCGTTGATGGTCTTGTCACCGATGCTCACCGAAACGTCGCTGCCCGTCGCCGCAACCGAGCTGTAAGGCAGGCCCTGCTTGACCAGGAAGGTCTTGACCTTGTCACAAGGGCTGTCGAAGCGTGCCTTGCCCACCGGGTCGAACTGGAAGGTGCAGCCTTGCGGGTCGGCACTGACCACGATCGGCGACTGCCGGCTGGCGGCGTCGATCTGCGGATTGGCGTAGTGGCTGAGCGCCTTGAACATCGGGAAGTAGCACAGGGTCGCCAGCAGCAGGCCAATCATCAGGATCGGTTTGCGCCCCACGCGATCCGACAGCCAACCAAAGAACACGAAGAACGGCGCGCCTATCACCACGCTGATGATCAGCAGGGTATTGGCCTGGGCCGGGTCCATCTTGAGCATCTGGGTCATGAAGAACAGCACGTAGAACTGCGCGGTGTAGAAGGTCACGGCCTGGCCGGCGTTGATGCTAAACAGGGCGGTGAGCACCACCTTGAGGTTGGGCCAGGAGGTGAACGACTCGCGGATCGGTGACTTGCTGATCTTGCCCTGGGCCTTCATTTTCACGAAGGCTGGCGACTCGTGCATGCTCATGCGAATCCAGGTGGAGATGCCCAACAGCACGATCGACAGCAGGAACGGCAGGCGCCAGCCCCAGGTCTCGAACTGGTCGCCACTGATGTACCGGCTGCCCAGCACCACGATCAGCGACAGTAGCAGACCGAGGGTGGCAGTGGACTGGATGAAGCCGGTGTGGAACCCGCGCTTGCCGGGCGGGGCATGCTCGGCCACGTAGGTGGCCGCCCCACCGTATTCGCCGCCCAAGGCCAGGCCCTGGAGCATGCGCAAGATCACCAGGATGATCGGTGCGGCGATGCCGATGCTGGCGTAGGTGGGCAACAGGCCGACCGCGAAGGTCGACAGGCCCATCAGCACGATGGTCACCAGGAAGGTGTACTTGCGCCCGATCATGTCGCCCAGGCGTCCGAATACCAATGCACCGAAAGGCCGCACGAGGAAGCCTGCGGCAAAGGCCATCAAGGCGAAGATGAAAGCGGTGGTGTCGTTGACGCCGGCAAAGAACTGCTTGCTGATCACCGCTGCCAGCGCGCCATAGAGAAAGAAGTCATACCACTCGAACACCGTCCCGAGGGATGACGCGAAAATGATCTTGCGTTCCTCACGTCGGCTGCCGCTGGTGGCCGCCGCGCCCTGCTCTTGAATATAATCCGACATCGTTGCTGTCCTCGGCCCGCAGGCCACAGTGATTATTTTTCTTGTTCCACTGTCGGCAGCCATCGACCGCAAGCTGCCGGTGTTGCACGCACCCGGTCAGGGCGTCGGTATCGCGCTGGTATCGCTGAGGTTGCTGTGGCTTGGCGCCCCCTTGAGAATCAGTTGTGCCGCCTTCTCGGCGATCATCAATGTCGGTGAACAGGTATTGCCGGAGACGATCTGCGGCATGATCGAGGCATCGGCGACGCGCAGGCCAGGTATGCCATGGACGCGCAGCTGGTTATCCACAACGTCCAGCGGCCCATTGCCCATACGGCAGGTGCCGACCGGATGGAAGATGGTGGTGCCGATCTTGCCGGCGGCCTCGTGCAGTTGCTCCTCGGTTTGCAGCGCGGGGCCTGGCAGATACTCCTTGGGATCGAACGCAGCCAGGGCAGGGGCCTGGACGATGCGCCGGGTGATGCGGATAGCGTCAGCGGCGACCTGCAGGTCCTGTGGGTCGCTGAGGTAGTTGGGGTCGATCAGCGGCGCTGCGTTCATGTCTGCCGAGCGGATGTCGATGCGTCCACGGCTGGCCGGGCGCAGGTTGCACACCGAAGCCGTGAAGGCAGGGAAGCGGTGCAACGGTTCGCCGAAACGCTCGAGCGACAGCGGCTGCACGTGATACTGCAGGTTGGCGGTGGCCTGCTCCGGGCTCGAGCGCACGAATGCGCCCAACTGGCTCGGCGCCATGGCCAGCGGCCCGCTGCGGTCGTAGAGGTAGCGCAGGCCCATGCCCAGCTTGCCCCACAGGCTGTTGGCCATCTGGTTGAGCGTGCGGGTGTTCTGGATCTGGTAGATCAGGCGCAGTTGCAGGTGGTCCTGCAGATTGCCGCCCACGCCCGGTAATTCGTGACGCACCGTTATCCCCAGGTCTTCGAGCAGCTTGCGCGGCCCAATGCCTGAACGCTGCAGGATGCCAGGCGAACCGACGGAGCCTGCGCACAGGACGATCTCGCGGCGGGCACGAAACTCATGCCAGGCCCCTTGCCAGCGCGCCTTCACCGCAGTGGCACGGGCGTTGTCCAGCACGACCTGATCAACCTGCACATCGGTGAGCACGGTAAGGTTCGGGCGGGACTGGACGGGCCGCAAGAAGGCCTTCGAGGCATTCCAGCGCACACCGCTGCGCTGGTTGACCTGAAAGTATCCACAGCCCTGGTTGTCGCCGGTATTGAAGTCTCCGACCTTGCCGATACCGCTCTGCTCGGCGGCATCGCGGAACGCATCGAGGATCGGCCAGCTGTAGCGTTGCTGCTCAACCCGCCACTCACCATCGGCGCCATGGCTTTGGCTGGCGCCAGCGAAGTGGTTTTCACTGGCCTTGAACAACGGCAGTACATCGTTCCAGCTCCAGCCGTCGTTGCCTTGTTCGGCCCAGCGGTCGTAGTCTGCGGCCTGGCCGCGCATGTAGATCATGCCGTTGATGGAGGAACAGCCGCCCAGCACCTTGCCCCGCGGATAGCCGAGGCTGCGACCATCCAGCCCAGGCTGGGCTTCGGTCTTGAAGCACCAGTCGGTGCGGGGGTTGCCGATGCAGTAGAGGTAACCGACGGGGACGTGAATCCACGGGTAGTTGTCGCGCCCGCCCGCCTCGAGCAGCAGGACGCGGCAGGCAGGGTCTGCGGACAATCGATTGGCCAGCAGGCATCCGGCGGGACCGGCCCCTACGACCACGTAGTCGAAGACAGAATCGGCTGATGGCATGTGCAACCTCGCGCCTGATTATTATTCTTGTCCCCACCCATCTTATTGATTAATTTCGCCGAGGAAACACGAGATTTTGCGCAGCCGTTGTGCGTTTTTTCACAACGGCTCCTGCACGGGCCGGAAAGGATATTCACAGGGATCAGCATGTTCGACTGGAACGATCTGCGGTTTTTCCTCGAGTTGCAGCGCAGCGGCCGTCTGCTCACGGCGGCCAAGCGCCTCAACACCACACACAGCACCGTCGCCCGCCATATCGAGAATATCGAGAAGAACCTGGGCACCGCGCTGTTCGTCCAGCATGCCCAAGGGTACGAGCTGACACCTTCGGGCCAGGCGCTGCTCAAGCACGCCGAAGCCATGGAGAACGTCGCCCTGCTGGCGCAGGAGGAAATCACCCAGGCCATCACGCCATTGGGCAAGATCCGCCTGGGGGTCACCGAAGGCATCGGCATCATGTTCTTCACCCCGCGCCTGGGGGCCCTGTTCGAGCGCTACCCCGGGCTTGAAGTCGAACTGGTCGCGGTGCCGCGCTTCGTCAGCATCCTCAACCGCGAAGCCGAAATCAGCATTCACCTGGAACGCCCCAATGCCGACCTGCTGATCACCCGCAAACTCACCGACTACCGCCTGGCCCTCTACGCCAGCCAGGACTATCTCGACCGCGCACCGCCGCTGCGCAACCGCGACGATCTGGCCCGGCACAGCTGGATCGGCTACGTGGACGACCTGATCTTCAGCCAGGAGCTGTTGTTCCTCAACAGCTTCTGCCGCGCGCCGAACGTGATATTCCGCAGCACCAGCGTGATCGCCCAGCAGCAGGCCGCACGCGCGGGCCTGGGCATCGCCGTGTTGCCCAACTACATGGGCCGCCACGACCCGAGCCTGGTGCGCGTGCTGCCCAGCGAAACCATCCAGCGCAGCTACTGGATCTGTACGCGTCGCGAGCTGCACAAGTCAGTACGCCTGCGGGTGGTCTGGGACTACCTGCTCAAGCTCTGCGCCGAGCAGCAGCACGAGTTGCTAGCCGAGTAGCGCCTTGCCTGCCAGCGAGACCGCAGCCCCGATTCCCACCACCACGAACAGTTGCTGCAGGCGTGGCCCGGCCAGCTTGGCGGCCAGCGGGCGGGCCACCAGCAAGCCCAGCACCGTACCAAAGGCGAAGGGCGCGCCAACCTGCCAGTGCATGACCCCACCAAGGCTCGCACTCACCACACTGCCAGTGGAAACCAGTGCGATCACCGCCAGGGACGTGGCGACGATGCTTTTCATGTCCAGGTTGGTATAGCGGTTCAAGGCCGGGATGATGACGAAGCCGCCGCCGACGCCCAACAGGCCGGATAGCAGCCCGGACAACATGCCGGTGAACGCCAGCGCGCGGGCGCAGGGGAGGGTCCAGCGCAGACGTCCCTGCAAGGGATTGAGCACACAGGGCATGATCTGCCGCTCACCGCATGGCGATTCGCCGCGTAGCTCGCGAGCTGCCTTGCGCCAGATGCGCAGGCAGGCATACACCAGCACGCAGGCGAAGACCAACGCCAGCGGTGTGTTCGGTAAACGGTGCGCCAGCATCAGACCGAAAGGTGCGCAGACGATACCGATTGCCGCAATGAACAATGCTGCGCGATAACGCACCAGCCCTTGCCGCAGGCCCAGCCCGGCGCCCACGGCAGCGGCCAGGCCGACCGCCAGCAACCCAATCGGCGCCGCCTCGACCATCGACAGCCCCAGGCCGAAAACCAGCAACGGCACCGCGAGGATCCCGCCTCCAGCCCCGGTCAGCGCCAGCACCGCACCAATGATCGCGCCCAGTCCGGCGCCAAGAAGCTGATGCTCGATCACTTCGACGCCTCGACGGCCATAGGCTGCGGCCGCGCCAGCCACTCCCGCCCCTTGAGCATCGCCTGCCAGTAAAGCGGCGGCAGTACCCGTGCCTTGAGCAACCAGGCCAGCCGCGTAGGCTTGCGTCCATCGAGCAACCAACGCGGAAAACTTGGTGCCAGCTTGCCGCCATAGGTGAACTCGGCCAGCACGATCTTGCCGCGCTCCACGGTCAGCGGGCAGGAGCCGTAGCCGTCGTAGGCGACCTGTGTCGGCAAGCGCCCGAGCGCCACCAGCACATTGTTGGCCACAACCGGTGCCTGCTTGCG
Source organism: Pseudomonas sp. RW3S2 (assembly GCF_014268955.1). Lineage (NCBI taxonomy): Bacteria > Pseudomonadati > Pseudomonadota > Gammaproteobacteria > Pseudomonadales > Pseudomonadaceae > Pseudomonas > Pseudomonas sp. RW3S2. The sequence continues at coordinate 176,970 of NZ_JABWRM010000010.1, forward strand.
TGCGGCCGCTGCGGTCTTGGCATTGCTGGTGTTGATCACGTCACCCAGGGCATGAACGTTGGCGAACTGACGGTGGCGCAAGCTGTGCGGATCGACATCCACCCATCCGCAAGCATCAGCCAATGGGCTTTGCCGGATGAAGTCCGGGGCAACCTGGGGCGGCACCACGTGCAGCATGTCGAACACTTCGGTACGTGTTTCGTTGCTACCGTCGGCGAGGGTTCGTACGAAGGTCGCCCGTTGATTCGGGCCATCGACCGCCACCAGGCGCTGGCTGTAGTTGAGGTCGACACCGTACTTGTCGATGTAGCTCATCAGGGCCGGCACATAGTCTGCAACACCGAACAGCACGGCACCGGCGTTGAAGAACGCGGGCTTGATCGCGCCCAGCCGGCCTTCACGCAGCCAGTGATCGCAGGACAGGTACAAGGCTTTCTGTGGGGCGCCGGCACATTTGATCGGCATCGGCGGTTGGCTGAACAGCGCGCGGCCCTGCTTGAGCGTCTGTACCAGCTTCCAGGTGTAGGGTGCCAGGTCGTAGCGGTAGTTGGAGGTCACGCCGTTGCGCCCAAGCGTATCTTCCAAGCCATCGATGGCTGCCCAGTCCAGCTTGAGGCCGGGGCAGACCACCAACTGCTCGTAGCTGATGGCGCGCCCGTCTTCGAGCATGACCAATTGGGCATGAGGCTCGAAACTCGTCACCCGTGCCTGAATCCAGCGCGCGCCGCTTGGCAGGGTCGCGGCTGTGGATCGCGCAGTTGAGGAGGCGCTAAACACCCCGGCGCCGACCATGGTCCAGCCGGGCTGGTAGTAATGAACGTCCGACGGATCGATCAGGGCGATGTCCAGCGACGGATCACGTTTGATCAGGCTGGATGCCGTGGCGATGCCAGCGGCACCGGCGCCCACGATCAACACCTTGTGGTGTTCGGTACTGGGCGCAACGGCAGGGGACTGCAAGGCAGGCATGGTGTTTCCTTTGAATACTTATCAGGTGTGCTGAGCCGCTCAAATCGCGTTCAGCGGGATCTTCAGGTAGCGCACGCCATTGTCTTCCGGCTCGGGCAACTGCCCGCTGCGCATGTTGACTTGCACCGAAGGCAGGATCAGCACCGGCATGTCGAGGGTCTTGTCACGGGCTTCGCGCATCTCGACGAAGCTGTCTTCGCTGACACCCTGGTGAATATGGATGTTGCTGGCGCGCTGCTCGGCCACCGTGGTCACGTAGCGCAACTCACGGCCACCGGGCAGGTAGTCATGGCACATGAACAGCCGGGTCTGGTCAGGGAAGGCCAGCAGGCGACGGATCGAGCGATACAGCGTGCGAGCGCTGGCGCCGGGGAAATCGCAACGGGCGGTGCCGTAGTCGGGCATGAACAACGTGTCGCCGACAAAAACGGCAATCTCGCCCGCATCCTCGATCATGTAGCTCATGCACGCGGGGGTATGCCCTGGCGTGTGCAGCGCGCGGGCATGCAGGTTGCCGATACGGAAACCTTCCTCGTCCACGAACAGCACATCGAACTGACTACCATCCCGGGCAAAACCAGGCTCGGCGTTGAACAGCGAACCGAAGGTTTTCTGCACCTGGGTGATGTGGGCGCCAATGGCAATCTGGCCGCCCAGCCGTTGCTTGAGGTAGGCCGCTGCCGAGAGGTGGTCCGCATGCACGTGGGTTTCAATAATCCACTGCACCTTGGCACCCAATGCCTCGACCTGCGCGATCAGCCGGTCGGCAGAGGCGTGGCTGGTACGGCCTGACTTCGGATCGTAATCCAGCACGCTGTCGATCAATGCGCAGTGCTTTGTTTCGCGGTCCATGAGCAGGTAGCTGATGGTCGAAGTCGCCGGGTCGAACAGGGCTTCCACATGAAGGTTGTTGCCAATGATCATCACAGTCTCCAAAGCGCTGCCACACCTGAATAGAGGCGGCGGCAGGAACAGACGCTTTATCAAGATGCATGCCAGGTCATTTCCGGCGGATATGTCCTGCATTTGCAGGTGTTGTATCAACACGATAGTTAAAGACTGCCAAGAAGACTGGCAGTCATCTGTCAGCTGCTGGCAGTGATTGGCAGTCCTTGTTAACCTCGCCGGGTAGTTTTTGCCGGTGCCCCCATGTCCGAGCTTCCTGCTGCAAACCATCCTGCCATCCTCGCGCTGGTGTCCTACCTCGAACACGATGTGTTGCCCGCCATCGTGCTCGATACCGACTACAACATTCTTGCGGCCAACGCGGCGTATCGACGCCAGTTCGCCACGCAGGATCGCGCCCCTCTGGGAGAAAAGTGTCACAGGGTTTCGCACCATTACGCCGTGCCCTGCGATCAGGCTGGGGAGCACTGTCCGCTGCGCAAGGCATGGGGCAGCAAGATGCCGGAGCGCGTGTTGCACATTCATCACACCCCGCGCGGGCCGGAACATGTGGACGTCGAACTGCGACCGATCCTCGACGAGCAGGGCAGGGTGGTGGCATTCGTCGAACGGCTGACCAGCATCACCCTGGCGTCTGCACAACCTCAGCAGCAGGGGCTGGTCGGGCAGTCACCGGCGTTCAAGTCGGCACTCGCCAGCCTGCGACGGGCTGCTCCGGCTCAGATTCCGGTGCTGCTTCAAGGTGAGTCTGGAACAGGCAAGGAGCTGTTCGCCCGCGCCCTGCACCTGGGTAGCCCCCGGGCCAACGGCCCGCTGGTGGTGGTCGATTGCACCGGCCTCACCGAATCACTGTTCGAGAGTGAGCTGTTTGGTTACGAGAAAGGCGCGTTCACAGGCGCGACACAACGCAAGATCGGCTTGGCCGAGGCGGCGCATGGCGGCACCCTGTTCCTGGACGAGATCGGTGAAGTGCCGCTGGCCATGCAGGTCAAACTGCTGCGCCTGATCGAGACCGGCAGTTTTCGCCCGGTGGGCAGCCTGCGCACCGTGCACTCGGATTTCCGCCTGGTGTCGGCGACACACAAGCCGCTCAAGGCGATGGTCGCGCAGGGCGCCTTCCGTGAAGACCTGTATTACCGCATCAGTGGATTTCCGATTCGTCTGCCGGCGCTGCGTGAGCGTGTCGAAGATTTGCCGCTACTGATTGAAAGCCTGCTGCAACGTATCGCGGGCAAAGGCGCACCTCGAATCAGCCATGACGCACTCGAGCGTCTCAACCTGCATCCGTTTCCGGGAAATATTCGTGAGCTGCGGAACATGCTGGAGAGGGCCTGGCTGTTTGCCGATGATGGTTTGATTCGCAGTGAACATCTGGTCGAAGACACCGATCTGGACTCAGCGGCGAGACATCAGTCACGCGAGCAGCATGAACTGAGGGCGCTGGCGCAAGCACTGGACAGCTTCCAGGGATCGCGACGCGAGCTGGCCAAGCAGCTGGGGATGAGTGAACGCACCTTGTACAGAAGGCTCAAGGACCTCGAATCCTGACGCCCGTTGAACAGTGTTTCACGTGGAACATTCGTGTTTCGTGCCCCAGAAAACGAAAAAGCCAAGGTCTAGACCTTGGCTTTTCGTAGCTGAAGCTCGTAATCAGAAGTCCAGGTTGGACACCGACAACGCGTTGCTTTCGATGAAGTCACGACGCGGTTCTACCGCGTCACCCATCAAGGTGTTGAACAGCTGGTCGGCCGCAATCGCATCCTCAATGGTGACTTTGAGCATGCGGCGCACGGTCGGGTCCATGGTGGTTTCCCACAACTGATCCGGGTTCATCTCACCCAGTCCTTTGTATCGCTGGATGGTGTGGCGCTTGGTGGTTTCGTTCATCAGCCAATCGAGGGCTTCTTTGAACTCGGTGACTGCCTTGCGACGCTCACCACGCTGAACATAGGCACCCTCGCCAAGCAGGGTCGCCAACTTGGCGCCCAGCACGACCACCGTACGGTAGTCGTTGCTGCCGAAGAACTCGCGGTTGAAGGTGACGTAACTGGCCAGACCGTGGGAAGTAACTTCGACTTCCGGCAACCAGATGTTGCGTTCCTTGTCTTCGCGCAGGCTGGCCCGGTAGGTCAGCCCAGACTTCTGGCTGTTGTTCAGGCGCTCCTGGAATTTGCCCAACCAGGCTTGCATGGTCGCGTGATCGGCCAACTGCGCCTGAGTGACTTCCGGCAAGTAGATGAAGTGCTCGGTCAGCTCTTCCGGGTACAGGCGCGACAGACGCTTGAGCGTCTTCATCACACCGCGGAACTCATTGACCAGTGCCTCAAGCTGAACACCCGACACGGGAGGCGCCGATTCGTCCAGGTGCAGGCTGGCATCTTCCAGGGCCGACTGGGTCATGTACTCTTCCATGGCCTCGTCGTCCTTGATGTACTGCTCCTGCTTGCCTTTCTTCACTTTGTACAGCGGCGGCTGGGCAATGTAGATGTAGCCGCGCTCGACCAGCTCAGGCAACTGACGGAAGAAGAACGTCAGCAGCAGGGTACGGATGTGCGAACCGTCAACGTCAGCATCGGTCATGATGATGATGTTGTGATAGCGCAGCTTGTCGATGTTGTACTCTTCGCGGCCGATACCGCAGCCGAGGGCGGTGATCAGCGTACCGACTTCCTGAGACGAGATCATCTTGTCGAAACGCGCTTTCTCGACGTTGAGGATCTTGCCCTTCAACGGCAGGATTGCCTGGGTGCGGCGGTTACGACCTTGCTTGGCCGAACCACCGGCGGAGTCACCCTCCACCAGGTACAGTTCGGAAAGGGCAGGGTCTTTTTCCTGGCAGTCGGCAAGCTTGCCCGGCAGACCAGCGATATCCAGAGCACCTTTGCGGCGGGTCATTTCCCTCGCCTTGCGCGCTGCTTCACGAGCACGCGCAGCGTCGATCATCTTGCCAACAACCGCCTTGGCTTCGTTGGGGTTTTCCAACAGGAAGTCGGCGAAGTACTTGTTCATCTCCTGCTCCACGGCGGTCTTCACCTCCGAGGAAACCAGCTTGTCCTTGGTCTGCGAGCTGAACTTTGGATCCGGCACCTTCACCGAGATGATCGCGGTCAGGCCTTCACGGGCATCGTCGCCCGTGGTCGCGACCTTGTTCTTCTTGGCCAGGCCTTCTTGCTCGATGTAGCTGTTAAGGCTACGAGTCAGCGAGGAGCGGAAGCCCACCAGGTGAGTACCACCGTCGCGCTGCGGAATGTTGTTGGTGAAGCACAGCAGGTTTTCGTTGAAGCTGTCGTTCCATTGCAGGGCGACTTCGACACCCACGCCATCGTCACGCTGGACGTTGAAGTGGAAGACCTGGGAGTTCACCGGGGTCTTGTTGGTGTTCAGGTACTCGACGAAAGCACGCAGACCACCTTCATACTTGAAGAACTCTTCCTTGCCGGAGCGCTCGTCCTTCAGCAGGATGCCAACGCCCGAGTTGAGGAACGACAGCTCACGAATCCGCTTGGCCAGGATGTCCCAGCTGAAGTGGATATTCTTGAAGGTCTCGGCGGAAGGCTTGAAGTGAATGTGGGTACCGGTGGTTTCGCTTTCACCGACCACAGCCATCGGAGCTTGTGGCACACCGTGGACGTAGGTTTGTTCCCAGATTTTGCCGCTACGGCGAACGGTCAGAACCAGCTTCTCCGAGAGGGCGTTTACCACCGAGACGCCGACGCCGTGCAGACCGCCAGAAACCTTGTAGGAGTTGTCATCGAACTTACCGCCAGCGTGCAGTACGGTCATGATGACCTCGGCGGCGGAAACGCCTTCCTCTTTATGCACGTCGACGGGAATGCCACGACCGTTGTCGCGAACACTGATGGATTCGTCCGGATGGATGATGACGGTAATGTCATCGCAATGACCGGCGAGCGCTTCGTCGATCGAGTTGTCGACCACTTCGAAGACCATGTGGTGCAGGCCGCTACCATCATCGGTGTCGCCAATGTACATGCCGGGACGCTTGCGCACGGCATCCAGCCCTTTCAGCACCTTGATGCTGGAGGAGTCGTACGTTTGATTTTCGCTCATGCCTTCACTCCCGATGGTCGTGGGTCTGGGTGATACGGCCTTGTTCCACGTGGAACAAAGCAACTGGCGTATCCGTCTGCCAGCCTTCCCTCAGTAATTCGTGATCTACACAGGTGATAAAAACCTGGCAGTGTAATTCTTCAAGCAAGCGACACAGCGCGCGTCGATGCTGCTCGTCCAACTCGGACGGCAAGTCATCCACCAGATAAATACACTGACCGCGACGAACCTGACTGACGAGGTGCCCTTGGGCAATCCGCAGGGCACAAACGACCAGCTTTTGCTGACCACGAGACAGGATATCGGCCGCGTTATTGGCGCCCAATCTCAGGCGTAGGTCAGCACGCTGCGGACCGGCCTGGGTATGGCCCATCTGCTGATCGCGAAGGAGAGAGGTGGCGAGGACTTCACTGAGGTCCCGATCCTTGTCCCAGCCTCGATAGTAGCTAAGGGTCAATCCGTCCAGCTCGACCAGTTCGCTCAGGGTTCGCTCGAAGACGGGCTTCAAGGCCTTGATATAGTTGCGACGGTATTCATCTATTTCCGCGCTGGCGAGACACAGTTCCCGGTCCCAGGCGGCTTGCGAAGCAGCGTCAAGTGTACCATGTCGCAGCCATGAGTTCCGCTGCCGCAGGGCCTTCTGCAAGCGTTGCCACGTCGCCATGAATCGAGGTTCCACGTGGAACACTCCCCAATCCAGGAACTGGCGACGCACCTTGGGAGCACCTTCGAGCAAACGGAAGCTGTCCGGGTTGATCAACTGCAACGGCAGCATCTCCGCCAGTTGCGCAGCGCTGCGCGCATTCTGACCGTCAATGCGAATGGTGAAATCCCCTTGTCGCTCGCGCGAAACTCCGAGGTTGCTCGTCGCGCCATCGTTGATTTCAACCTGGCCGAATACAGTACAGGTTGGCTGTTCGTACTGAATGACGGGGTTCAATCGGGTACTGCGAAATGAGCGTGCCAGCCCCAGAAGATGCACGGCCTCGAGCACACTGGTCTTGCCGCTGCCGTTAGCGCCGTAGAGGATGTTGATACGAGGGGAGGGGGAGAGGGTCACCGGGTGCAGATTGCGCACCGCGGTGACCGAAAGACGTCGAAGGGACATTTGGCCTGCTACGGGTTACAGACGCATCGGCATGACAACGTAGGACGAGTCGTCATTGCCGGCTTCCTGCAGCAAGGCGCTGCTGTTGGAGTCGGCGAGAATCAGACGAACCTGCTCAGTGGTCATGACCCCAAGAACGTCCAGCAAGTAGCTGACGTTGAAGCCGATCTCCAGCGAACTGCCTTCGTAGTCGACGCTGATCTCTTCTTCAGCTTCTTCCTGCTCGGGGTTGTTGGCCTGAATCTTCAGCTGACCGGAGGCCAGTTGTAGACGAATGCCACGGTACTTCTCGTTGGACAGGATCGCAGTACGGCTGAACGCTTCACGCAGCGCCTGACGGTCACCGATCACCAGCTTGTCACCACCCTTGGGCAATACGCGCTCGTAATCCGGGAACTTGCCGTCGACCAGTTTCGAGGTAAAGGTGAACTCACCGGTGGTGGCGCGAATGTGGTGCTGGCCCAGGACAATGCTGACCATGCCTTCCGGATCGGTCAGCAGGCGCGCCAGTTCCAGGATACCTTTGCGCGGCACAATGACCTGGTGGCGCTCGGCCTGGCCAATGGGCGCCTGCATGGCGCACAGTGCCAGACGGTGACCGTCAGTGGCGACAGCACGCAGCGTGTCGGTGGAGACCTCCAGCAGCATGCCGTTGAGGTAGTAGCGAACGTCCTGCTGGGCCATGGCGAAGCTGGTGCGCTCGATCAGGCGACGCAGCTTGCTCTGCTCCAGGTTGCAGGTGAGCGAACCCGGGCCTTCTTCCACGGTGGGGAAGTCGTTGGCCGGCAAGGTCGACAGGGTGAAGCGGCTACGACCAGCCTTGACCAGCAGCTTCTGCTCATCGACCTTGATATCGATCAGCACGTCGCTGGGCAGGCTCTTGCAGATGTCCATCAGCTTGCGCGCCGGGACGGTGATCTCGCCAGGCTCAGCCGGCTCTTCCAGTTGCACGCGGCCAACCAGTTCGACTTCCAGGTCGGTACCGGTCAACGACAGCTGCTGGCCTTGCACGACCAGCAGTACGTTGGACAGGACCGGCAAGGTCTGGCGGCGCTCGACGACGCCTGCGACCAGTTGCAGGGGTTTCAACAGGGCTTCGCGTTGAATGGTGAAATGCATGGTCTAGTCCCTTGCCTTCAAAGAGCTGCGCCGGCACCCATCAGGTGGTCAGCGTGCGCAGCAGGTTCTTGTAGTCCTCGCGGATGTCCGCGTCGGATTCCTTCAATTCGTTGATCTTGCGGCAAGCGTGCAGCACGGTGGTGTGGTCCCGACCGCCGAACATGTCGCCGATTTCCGGCAGACTGTGGTTGGTCAGCTCCTTGGACAACGCCATGGCCACCTGCCGCGGGCGCGCAACAGAGCGCGAGCGGCGCTTGGACAACAGATCGGAGATCTTGATCTTGTAGTACTCGGCGACCGTGCGCTGGATGTTATCCACACTGACCAGTTTGTCTTGCAGCGCCAGCAGATCCTTGAGCGATTCGCGAATCAACTCGATGGTGATATCTCGCCCCATGAAGTGCGAGTGAGCAATCACCCGCTTCAATGCACCTTCCAGTTCACGCACGTTGGAGCGGATGCGCTGGGCAATGAAGAACGCAGCATCGTGCGGCAGTTCGACCTTGGCCTGGTCGGCCTTCTTCATCAGGATCGCCACGCGGGTTTCCAGCTCCGGTGGCTCGACAGCCACCGTCAGGCCCCAACCGAAACGCGACTTCAGGCGCTCTTCCAGGCCTTCGATCTCTTTAGGGTAGCGGTCACTGGTGAGGATGACCTGCTGTCCACCCTCAAGCAGGGCATTGAAGGTGTGGAAGAACTCTTCCTGGGAACGCTCTTTGCGGGCGAAGAACTGGATATCGTCGATCAACAGCGCGTCCACCGAACGGTAGAAGCGCTTGAATTCGTTGATTGCGTTCAACTGCAACGCCTTGACCATATCGGCGACGAAGCGCTCCGAGTGCAGGTAGACGACCTTGGCATTCGGGTTCTTCTTCAGCAGGTGGTTACCCACAGCGTGCATCAAGTGCGTCTTACCCAGGCCCACGCCCCCATAAAGGAAGAGCGGGTTGTAACCATGCTTGGGGTTGTCGGCAACCTGCCAGGCCGCAGCGCGCGCCAGCTGGTTGGACTTACCCTCCACGAAGGTCTCGAAGGTGAAGGTTCGGTTCAGGTAGCTGGTGTGCTTGAGCGCACCTTCGACCTGGACGGTCCGTTGCTCGGTACGGGTGGTTGCCGCAGGCGCAGGCGTCGAATCACCCACCCCATCGAAACCGTCGTGGGACGTAGATTCCTGCACCTCACTGACCAACTCAGGCTCGAGCGCCGTGACCGGTGCACTGGCAACCGCTGTTGGCTGAACAGCCGGCTTGGCCTGGCTCTGGGCCAGGGATGCGGCGACCGCAGCACTGACCGGTGCGTTAGGTGCCGCTCGTGGAGCGGAGCTGCGGCGACTGCCTATTAATAAGGAGAGGGCAGGTGCAAGGCCGTTTCCTTGTTCACCCAGCAGTTCGAGCAGGCGGCCGAGGTACTTTTCATTGACCCAATCGAGAACGAAACGGTTAGGCGCATAGACGCGCAACTCGTCGCCTTCGGCTTCGACCTGTAGCGGACGGATCCAGGTGTTGAATTGCTGGGCAGGCAGTTCGTCGCGCAGAAGCTCCACGCACTGCTGCCAAAGTTCCACTGACACGGATATCCCCTGAGTTGAAAGCCGGATGAGGCAAAAACAAACCGCCATTGTACCGGGCGAGCAATCACTTATCCACATGTCGTGGTGTGTTGAGCTGTGCCAAATCAGTCATTTAGCGGCAAAAACGACCTTTCAAGCGGAAAATAAGCCCTGTGGATAACGGCACATGAGGGCTATGCACAACCCTGGGTTCAACCCTGTGGATAATTCATCTGTGGATAAACGCCTATTCCATCCACAGCTTTTCCGCGGGTCCGGCACAGCCAGAGCACCTGTTACCGACATACTTATGATTCTCTGTACAGTCGATGGATTGTGGCCTGCAATAGGTTATCCACAGATACTTATCCACTTAAGATCTATAAGTTCTTCAAAAAAGCTTTCTATATGTCTCTCTTTTTTTACATGTTGAGCATCTGTTCCGTATGAATCAACCGGTCCTCAGGCTGGCAGAGGGGAAAGGCCGTCTATAAGGAATGCTGGTTGGAAATTGACCTATCGGCTTGCTTTCTCTAGAATCGCCGGTCTCTTAAAAAGGGGGCCATCCCGGCCCGTTGTCGACAACCCAGGTAACACGCCATGAAACGTACTTTCCAACCAAGCACCATCAAGCGCGCGCGCACCCACGGTTTCCGTGCCCGTATGGCCACCAAGAACGGCCGCGCTGTTCTGTCGCGTCGTCGTGCCAAAGGCCGTAAGCGTCTGGCAATTTGATTTTTCGGCACAGGTGGTGAGTCAGGACTTCAGTCGGGATAAGCGACTGCTTACACCCCGGCATTTCAAAGCAGTCTTCGACTCCCCAACCGGCAAGGTTCCAGGGAAAAGCCTGCTCATCCTTGCCCGCGAGAACGGCCTCGATCATCCACGCCTCGGCCTGGTGATCGGCAAGAAGAGCGTCAAGCTCGCCGTTCAACGCAACCGCCTCAAACGCCTGATGCGCGACTCATTCCGTCTGAACCAGCAAAGTCTGGCCGGGCTGGATATCGTGATCGTCGCGCGCAAGGGGTTGGGTGAGATAGAAAACCCAGAATTGCACCAACACTTTGGCAAACTCTGGAAGCGCCTGGCCCGCAGTCGGCCCTCTCCAGCGGTACCTGCCGATTCCGCACGGGTAGACAGTCACGATGCGTAAACTGGCCCTCGTTCCGATCCAGTTCTACCGTTACGCCATTAGTCCTCTGATGGCCAGTCACTGTCGTTTCTACCCCAGTTGCTCCTGTTACGCGTATGAAGCCATAGAAAACCATGGCCTCTTGCGTGGCGGGTGGCTTGCCGTTCGTCGCCTGGGTCGTTGTCATCCGTGGAATGATGGCGGTTTCGATCCCGTCCCGCCTGCTCCTTCCTCCCGAACTTCTTCGATAGCCGAGTAATCATGGATATTAAACGCACGATCCTGATCGTCGCCCTGGCAATCGTGTCCTACGTTCTGGTCCTCAAGTGGAACCAGGACTATGGTCAGGCAGCCCTGCCGACTCAGCATACTGCTGCCAGCAACGCTGCACCGGCTCTGCCGGACACCGTGCCGGCCGGCAATAACGGCGCCAGCGCCGATGTGCCGAGCGCCAATGCCGAAGCCAGCCCCGCTGAAATCGCGCCAGTCGCGCTCAGCAAGGACCTGATCCGGGTCAAGACCGATGTCCTGGACCTGGCTATCGACCCGGTCGGCGGTGACATCGTCCAGCTGACCTTGCCCAAGTACCCACGCCGTCAGGATCATCCGGACATCGCCTTCCAGTTGTTCGACAACGGCGGCGAGCGTGTCTATCTGGCGCAGAGCGGCCTGACCGGCGCGAATGGCCCGGACGCCCGTTCGAGCGGTCGTCCCCTGTACGCTGCCGACCAGAAGAGCTTCCAGCTGACCGACGGTCAGGACCAATTGGTGGTCGACCTCAAGTTCAGCGATAACGGCGTCAACTACATCAAGCGCTTCAGCTTCAAGCGCGGTGAGTACGACCTGACCGTCAGCTACCTGATCGACAACCAGAGCGGTGCAGCCTGGACCGGCAACATGTTTGCCCAGCTCAAGCGTGACGCCAGCTCCGATCCTTCCTCGAGCACCGCGACCGGTACCGCGACTTACCTGGGCGCTGCCCTGTGGACAAGTTCGGAGCCGTACAAGAAGGTGTCGATGAAGGACATCGACAAAGGTAATTTGAAAGAAAATGTGTCTGGCGGCTGGGTAGCATGGCTGCAGCACTACTTCGTGACCGCGTGGATTCCGGCCAAGTCGGACAACAACGTGGTCCAGACCCGCAAGGACAGCCAGGGCAACTACATCATCGGCTACACCGGCCCGGCGCTGAACGTGCCTGCCGGCGGCAAGGTCGAGACCAGCGCCACGCTGTACGCAGGTCCGAAGATCCAGTCCAAGCTCAAGGAGTTGTCCCCAGGCCTGGAGCTGACCGTCGACTACGGCTTCCTGTGGTTCATCGCTCAGCCGATCTTCTGGCTGCTGCAACATATCCACAGCCTGCTGGGTAACTGGGGCTGGTCGATCATCGTTCTGACCATGCTCATCAAGGGTCTGTTCTTCCCGCTGTCGGCTGCCAGCTACCGCTCGATGGCGCGCATGCGTGCCGTGGCGCCGAAACTGGCCCAGCTCAAGGAACGCTTCGGTGACGATCGCCAGAAGATGTCCCAGGCGATGATGGAGCTGTACAAGAAAGAGAAGATCAACCCGCTGGGCGGCTGCCTGCCGATCCTGGTGCAGATGCCAGTGTTCCTGGCCCTGTACTGGGTACTGCTGGAAAGCGTCGAGATGCGCCAGGCCCCGTGGATGCTGTGGATTACCGACCTGTCGATCAAGGATCCATTCTTCATCCTGCCGATCATCATGGGCGCCACCATGTTCATCCAGCAGCGTCTGAATCCGACCCCACCGGATCCGATGCAGGCGAAGGTCATGAAAATGATGCCAATCATCTTCACCTTCTTCTTCCTGTGGTTCCCGGCAGGTCTGGTGCTGTACTGGGTTGTGAACAACTGCCTGTCGATCACTCAGCAGTGGTACATCACCCGCCGTATCGAAGCAGCCACGAAAAAAGCGGCTGCTTGACAGGTTGACCCGTTAGCCTGTGAATAAAAACGCCCCTTCGTGGGGCGTTTTTGCTATCCGTCGTTTTGTCGTAGAGGCTTTCGAGCATGAACACCGTGCGTGAAACCATTGCCGCCATCGCCACCGCCCAGGGCCGCGGTGGCGTCGGTATCGTCCGCTTGTCCGGGCCACTGGCCAGCCAGGCCGGGCAGGCCATCACCGGCCGCACACTGACTCCGCGCCATGCCCACTACGGGCCATTTCGTGCCGACGGTGGTTTGGTCCTGGATGAAGGCATTGCGCTGTTCTTCCCTGGCCCCAACTCGTTCACTGGTGAAGACGTCCTGGAACTGCAGGGGCATGGAGGGCCGGTGGTGCTCGACATGCTGTTGCAGCGCTGTGTCGAGTTGGGTTGTCGTCTCGCCCGTCCTGGCGAGTTCAGCGAGCGGGCGTTCCTCAACGATAAACTCGACCTGGCCCAGGCCGAAGCGATCGCCGACCTGATCGAAGCCAGTTCCACCCAAGCCGCACGCAATGCGTTGCGCTCGCTGCAGGGGGCGTTTTCCAAGCGGGTGCATGCATTGACCGAAGCGCTGATCGCCCTGCGCATCTACGTTGAAGCGGCGATCGACTTCCCGGAGGAGGAAATCGACTTTCTCGCCGATGGCCATGTGCTGAAGATGCTGGAAGCCGTCCGGGACGACTTGTCCACAGTTCAGCGTGAGGCGGGGCAGGGGGCGTTGCTGCGTGACGGCATGACGGTGGTGATTGCAGGCCGTCCGAATGCCGGCAAATCGAGCCTGCTGAACCAATTGGCCGGACGCGAGGCGGCGATCGTCACCGACATCGCCGGCACCACCCGGGACATCCTGCGCGAACATATCCACATCGATGGCATGCCGTTGCACGTGGTGGATACCGCAGGTCTGCGCGATACCGACGATCATGTGGAAAAGATTGGCGTGGAACGCGCACTCAAGGCGATTGGCGAGGCAGACCGGGTACTGCTGGTGGTGGATTCCACTGCGCCCGAGGCCAACGATCCGTTCGCCTTGTGGCCGGAGTTCCTCGATCAACGGCCGGACCCTGCAAAAGTCACGCTGATTCGCAACAAGGCCGACCTGAGTGGCGAGAGCGTCGGTATCGAGCAGAGTGATGATGGCCACGTGACGATCACCCTCAGTGCGAAGGGCGACGCCACAGGCCTGGATCTGCTGCGTGATCACCTCAAGGCCTGCATGGGTTACGAACAGACTGCGGAAAGCAGCTTCAGTGCGCGCAGGCGGCATCTGGATGCACTGCGCCAGGCCAGCGCCCACCTCGATCATGGTCATGCCCAGCTGACACTCGCTGGTGCCGGTGAGTTGCTGGCAGAGGACCTGCGCCATGCTCAACAGGCCCTGGGAGAGATCACCGGCGCATTCAGCTCGGATGACCTGTTGGGAAGGATCTTCTCGAGTTTCTGTATCGGTAAATAATCCACAGCTCGGCAACACCAAGGCCGCTCCAGCCAGGAGCGGCTTTTTTTTGCCTGTCAGAAAGGTGGGCTTGCCCGCGAATCGATTACCCACTGTAGATCTCATCCACAGACCGAAAACCATCTCCAGGAGCCCTGTGGAAAACTGGCCTTCAGGTCCGTTGATAACCAGGCTTTTTTTCTGAGGACAATCCTGCCTGTGGGTAACACGTACTTTAATCCACAGGTTAAACGCCGTTATCCAGAACCCTCAACCCCCCTTCGACACAGGGTTATGATTCTCTGAAGGCAGCATGGATACTGGCCTCAATTAACTTATCCACATGTGGATAGCCGCCTAAGAATAAACATAAAAACAAAGCTTTTATAAATTTTTCCTTTTTGATTTCTATTGCCGCCATTCATCCACAGACTGGTCAAAATTTGCTCAGACGGTTTCACTAGAGCGGGTGAAGTCCCTATACTTGTCGGCTTACCTTCTCTATTCGCAAAACAGGCACGAGGTGCGTGGTGGATTTCCCTTCCCGTTTTGAAGTGATCGTCATCGGCGGCGGCCATGCCGGTACCGAGGCTGCGCTTGCGTCCGCACGCATGGGTGTGAAAACCCTGCTGCTGACCCATAACGTGGAAACCCTCGGTCACATGAGTTGCAACCCGGCCATCGGTGGTATCGGCAAGAGCCACCTGGTCAAGGAAATCGATGCACTCGGCGGCGCCATGGCGCTTGCCACCGACAAGAGCGGCATCCAGTTCCGCATCCTGAACAACCGCAAGGGCCCGGCTGTGCGCGCCACCCGTGCACAGGCCGACCGCGCCATCTACAAGGCCGTGGTCCGCGAGATCCTGGAAAACCAGCCGAACCTGTGGATATTCCAACAGTCCTGCGATGACCTGATCGTCGAGCAGGACCAGGTCAAGGGCGTGGTGACACAGATGGGCCTGCGCTTCTTCGCCGACTCTGTGGTGCTGACTACCGGCACCTTCCTCGGTGGACTTATCCACATCGGCCTGCAGAACTACTCCGGTGGTCGCGCCGGTGATCCTCCCGCCATTGCCCTGGCTCATCGTCTGCGTGAACTGCCGC
The DNA here is from genome assembly GCF_014268955.1 of Pseudomonas sp. RW3S2. Taxonomy (NCBI): domain Bacteria; kingdom Pseudomonadati; phylum Pseudomonadota; class Gammaproteobacteria; order Pseudomonadales; family Pseudomonadaceae; genus Pseudomonas; species Pseudomonas sp. RW3S2. The sequence goes on from NZ_JABWRM010000010.1 coordinate 192,308, forward strand.
TGCGCGTTGGCCGTTTGAAAACCGGCACGCCGCCCCGTATCGATGGCCGCTCGGTAGACTTCTCGGTGATGGGCGAACAACCCGGCGATACCCCGATCCCGGTGATGTCGTTCATGGGTAATGCGCAGATGCACCCGCGCCAGGTCAGCTGCTGGATTACCCACACCAACGCCCGCACCCACGAGATCATCGCCTCGAACCTCGACCGCTCGCCGATGTACTCCGGTGTGATCGAAGGCATCGGCCCGCGCTACTGCCCGTCGATCGAGGACAAGATCCATCGCTTCGCCGACAAGGAAAGCCATCAGGTATTCATCGAGCCGGAAGGCCTGAATACCCATGAGCTGTATCCCAACGGCATCTCGACTTCGCTGCCATTCGATGTGCAGTTGCAGATCGTCCGTTCGATCCGCGGCATGGAGAACGCGCACATCGTGCGTCCGGGTTACGCCATCGAGTACGACTACTTCGACCCGCGTGACCTCAAGTACAGCCTCGAGACCAAGGTCATCGGCGGCCTGTTCTTCGCTGGCCAGATCAACGGCACCACCGGCTACGAAGAAGCCGGCGCCCAGGGCCTGCTGGCCGGTACCAACGCCGCACTGCGTGCGCAGGGCCGCGAAAGCTGGTGTCCGCGCCGTGACGAGGCGTACATCGGCGTACTGGTCGACGACCTGATTACCCTGGGCACCCAGGAGCCTTACCGCATGTTCACCTCGCGTGCCGAATACCGGCTGATCCTGCGCGAAGACAACGCTGATCTGCGCCTGACCGAGAAAGGCCGCGAGCTGGGGTTGGTCGACGATGAGCGCTGGGCCGCCTTCACCGCCAAGCGCGAAGGCATCGAGCGCGAAGAACAGCGCATGAAGAGCACCTGGATCCGCCCGGGCACGCCGCAAGGCCAAGCCGTTGTGGATAAGTTCGGTACACCGCTGGCCCACGAGTACAACCTGCTCAACCTGCTGGCGCGCCCCGAGATCGACTACGCCGGGCTGATCGAAGCCACGGGCGGTGATGTCATCGATCCCCAGGTGGCCGAACAGGTCGAGATCAAGACCAAGTACGCCGGCTACATCGATCGCCAGCAGGACGAGATCGCCCGTCTGCGCGCCAGCGAAGACACTCGCCTGCCTGTGGATATCGACTACGCTGGCATTTCCGGGTTGTCCAAGGAAATCCAGAGCAAGCTCGGCCAGACCCGTCCGGAAACCCTCGGCCAGGCTTCCCGTATTCCCGGCGTTACCCCGGCGGCAATTTCTCTGTTGCTGATTCACCTGAAAAAACGCGGCGCTGGCCGCGAATTGGAGCAAAGCGCTTGAGTTCCCTGGTCACCCCGCAACATGCCGAAGAGTTGTCCACAGGTGCGCGCCAGCTCGGAGTCGAGCTGAGTGCGCAGCAGCACGAACTGCTGCTTGGGTACCTGGCCCTGTTGATCAAATGGAACAAGGCCTACAACCTGACCGCAGTGCGCGATCCGGACGAGATGGTGTCGCGTCATCTGCTCGACAGCCTCAGCGTCATGCCGTTTATCCACAGCGACACGCAACGCTGGCTGGATGTTGGCAGCGGCGGCGGCATGCCGGGTATCCCGCTGGCTATCCTGCATCCGCACAAGCAGGTGACGGTACTGGACAGCAACGGCAAGAAGACCCGCTTCCTGACGCAGGTGAAGATGGAGCTGAAACTCGACAACCTGACGGTTATCCACAGCCGTGTGGAAGAGGTTCAGCCCGAGCAACCGTTCTGCGGCATCATCTCCCGGGCGTTCAGCAGCATGGAGAATTTCACCAACTGGACCCGCCACCTGGGTGACGCCCGTACGCAATGGCTTGCAATGAAGGGGCTGCATCCTGCCGATGAACTGGTAGCATTGCCCGCAGACTTCACAGTGGAAAGCGAGCAGGCCCTGACCGTTCCAGGTTGCCAGGGCCAGCGCCATCTGCTGATACTGCGCCGCAAGGCTTGACTGGGAACACACGCAACAATGGCTAAGGTATTCGCAATCGCGAACCAGAAGGGTGGTGTCGGCAAGACCACCACCTGCATCAATCTCGCCGCATCGCTGGCCGCGACCAAGCGTCGCGTGCTGCTGATCGACCTCGATCCACAGGGCAATGCCACCATGGGCAGCGGTGTGGACAAGCACGAGCTCGAGCACTCGGTGTACGACCTGTTGATCGGGGAATGCGACCTGGCCCAGGCCATGCAGTACTCCGAGCACGGCGGCTTCCAGCTGTTGCCCGCCAACCGTGACCTCACCGCCGCAGAGGTGGTGCTGCTGGAAATGCAGATGAAGGAGAGCCGCCTGCGCAACGCGCTGGCGCCTATCCGCGACAACTACGACTACATCCTCATCGACTGCCCGCCTTCGTTGTCGATGCTGACGCTGAACGCCTTGGTCGCTTCCGATGGCGTGATTATCCCCATGCAGTGCGAGTACTACGCGCTGGAAGGCCTGAGCGACCTTGTGGATAACATCAAGCGCATCGCTGCCCGGTTGAACCCGGAGCTGAAGATCGAAGGCCTGCTGAGAACCATGTACGACCCGCGCCTGAGCCTGAACAACGATGTTTCGGCCCAGCTCAAGGAGCATTTCGGCGATCAGCTCTACGACACCGTGATACCGCGCAACATTCGCCTGGCCGAGGCTCCGAGCTTCGGTATGCCGGCGCTGGCCTACGACAAGCAATCACGTGGTGCGCTCGCCTACCTGGCCCTGGCTGGGGAACTGGTGCGCCGTCAGCGCCGTCAATCCCGCACTGCACAAACAACTTAAGGAATCCGCATGGCCATCAAGAAACGCGGTCTCGGACGTGGGTTGGATGCACTGCTCAGTGGTCCTTCCGTCAGCGCGCTCGAAGAGCAGGCTGTCACGGTCGACCAGAAGGAACTGCAGCGCCTGCCGGTCGAACTGATCCAGCGTGGCAAGTACCAACCTCGCCGTGACATGGACCCGGAGGCGCTGGAGGAGCTGGCGCATTCGATCCGCAATCATGGCGTGATGCAGCCGATCGTGGTTCGCCCGATTGGCGAAGGCCGCTACGAAATCATCGCCGGTGAGCGTCGCTGGCGCGCCACCCAGCAGGCAGGCCTGGACACTATCCCGGCCATGGTCCGCGAGGTGCCGGACGAAGCCGCCATCGCCATGGCGCTGATCGAAAACATCCAGCGCGAGGATCTCAACCCGCTGGAAGAAGCCCTTGCCCTGCAGCGGTTGCAGCAGGAGTTCGAGCTGACCCAGCAACAGGTGGCCGATGCCGTGGGCAAGTCGCGTGTCACCGTGGCCAACCTGCTGCGCCTGATCAGCCTTCCTGAGGCGATCAAGACCATGCTCGCCCACGGCGACCTGGAAATGGGCCATGCGCGCGCCTTGCTGGGGCTCGAGGAGAGCCGGCAGGAAGAAGGGGCGCGACATGTTGTCGCACGAGGCCTCACCGTGCGCCAAACCGAGGCACTGGTCCGTCAGTGGCTCAACGGCAAGCCTGAGCCGGTGGAATCGAGCAAACCTGATCCGGATATCGCCCGGCTGGAACAGCGGCTGGCAGAGCGCCTGGGCTCATCGGTGCAGATTCGCCATGGCGACAAGGGCAAGGGCCAGCTGGTCATCCGCTACAACTCCCTCGACGAGCTTCAGGGTGTACTTGCTCACATCCGCTGAAACAATTCCCGTTGTAGCGCGCAGTCGGAAATCACTACCCAAGAGTTGAATAGGGGTTAATCCACCCCTATACTCTGCGCGCATTTTGTCGGCACAAATTATGCCAAGTCATAGCTGACTGGGCAGTCGACTTTCGAGGAGCAGTTTTGATGGAAATCCGCACGCCAAACCGCCTGCCTTTCCATCGCTGGGCGGTTTTCCCGGTACTGCTGGCTCAATTTGGGGTGTTATTGCTGGCAACGTTGGTGTTGTGGCAGTGGCAGGGCAAGGTCAGCGGTTATTCGGGCCTCTGTGGAGGTTTGATCGGCTGGCTGCCCAACGTGTATTTCGCCTGGAAGGCTTTTCGCTTCAGCGGAGCCCGGGCGGCGCAGGCCATCGTCAAGTCGTTCTACGCAGGCGAGGCAGGCAAATTGATTTTGACGGCAGTGCTGTTCGCACTGACCTTTGCAGGAGTGAAGCCACTGGCGCCGTTAGCAGTATTCGGCGTCTTCCTGCTGACTCTCACGGTCAGCTGGTTCGCGCCACTGCTGATGAATAAAAGACTTTCGAGACCTTAGGGCGTTTGAGGCAACCATGGCAGCAGAAACCGCTTCGGGCTATATCCAGCACCACTTGCAGAACCTGACCTACGGTCAACTACCAGACGGCAGCTGGGGCCTGGCCCATTCGGCTGCCGAAGCCAAGGCAATGGGCTTCTGGGCATTCCACCTGGACACCCTGGGCTGGTCCGTTGCACTGGGTCTGATCTTCCTGTTCATCTTCCGCATGGCGGCCAAGAAGGCGACCTCCGGTCAGCCTGGTGCCCTGCAGAACTTCGTCGAAGTACTGGTCGACTTCGTTCACGGCAGCGTGAAGGACTCGTTCCACGGTCGTAGCCCGGTCATCGCACCGTTGGCCCTGACCATCTTCGTCTGGGTGTTCCTGATGAACGCCATCGACCTGGTACCGGTCGACTGGATTCCGCAGCTGGCGATCCTGATCTCGGGCGATCCGCACATTCCGTTCCGCGCCGTATCGACCACCGACCCGAACGCCACCCTGGGCATGGCCCTGAGCGTGTTCGCGCTGATCATCTTCTACAGCATCAAGGTCAAGGGCATCGGCGGCTTCATCGGCGAGCTCACGCTCCACCCGTTCGGCAGCAAGAACATCTTCGTGCAGATCCTGCTGATCCCGGTGAACTTCCTGCTGGAATTCGTCACCCTGATCGCCAAACCGATCTCCCTGGCACTGCGTCTGTTCGGCAACATGTATGCCGGCGAGCTGGTGTTCATCCTGATCGCCGTGATGTTCGGCACCGGCATCCTCTGGCTGAGCGGCCTGGGTGTGGTGCTGCAATGGGCGTGGGCCGTGTTCCACATCCTGATCATCACTCTGCAAGCATTCATCTTCATGATGCTCACCATCGTCTACCTGTCGATGGCGCACGAAGATAACCATTAAGACCGCCTGGCGTGTCTGATAGTCTTCCCCGCCTGTTCGGGGGGAAGACTGAAAAAGTCCGCAAGGGCAGTTGTTTCAAACGATTTGTTTTACCGCTTCAATTAAAAAACCTAACCAATACGACGTAAAAGTCGGGAGGAAAGATGGAAACTGTAGTTGGTCTGACCGCTATCGCTGTTGCTCTGCTGATCGGCCTGGGTGCTCTGGGTACCGCCATTGGTTTCGGCCTGCTGGGCGGCAAGTTCCTGGAAGGCGCTGCTCGTCAGCCTGAGATGGTTCCGATGCTGCAGGTCAAAATGTTCATCGTTGCCGGTCTGCTCGACGCCGTAACCATGATCGGTGTTGGTATCGCTCTGTTCTTCACCTTCGCGAATCCCTTCGTTGGTCAGATCGCCGGCTAATCACTCGTTTCTACGAGTTGATTGGTGTGATGGACAAAGACCGAGCGAGGTGTTGGCGTGAACATTAATGCAACCCTGATTGGCCAATCCGTTGCTTTTCTGATTTTTGTGCTGTTCTGCATGAAGTATGTATGGCCTCCGGTCATCACTGCTCTGCACGAGCGCCAAAAGAAGATTGCCGACGGCTTGGACGCTGCCAACCGCGCAGCTCGCGACCTGGAGCTGGCCCAAGAGAAAGCGGGTCAGCAACTGCGTGAAGCAAAAGCACAGGCAGCCGAAATCATTGAGCAAAGCAAGAAACGCGCTGCTCAGCTTGTCGAGGAAGCCCGTGATCAGGCTCGCGTCGAAGCTGACCGTGTGAAGGCTCAGGCTCAAGCCGAGATCGAACAGGAACTCAACAGCATCAAAGACGCCCTGCGTGCCCAAGTGGGTGCCCTGGCCGTTGGCGGCGCTGAAAAGATCCTTGGCGCCACAATCGATCAAAACGCGCATGCGGAGCTGGTTAACAAACTGGCCGCTGAAATTTAAGCGAGGGCGATCATGGCAGAACTGACCACGTTGGCCCGACCTTACGCTAAGGCAGCTTTCGAGCACGCCCAGGCCCAGCAGCAACTGGCCAATTGGTCAGCCATGCTCGGCCTGGCTGCTGCGGTGTCGGAAGACGGCACCATGCAGCGCCTGCTCAAGGCCCCGCAACTGACTAGCGCAGAAAAGGCCGCCGCATTCATTGAAGTGTGCGGTGACAAGTTCGATGTACAGGCACAGAATTTCATTCATGTTGCCGCGGAAAACGACCGTCTCCTGCTTCTGCCGGAGATCGCCGCTCTGTTCGACCTGTACAAGGCCGAGCAAGAGAAATCCGTGGACGTGGAAGTCACCAGTGCTTTTGCGTTGAACCAAGAACAGCAAGACAAACTCGCCAAGGTTCTCAGTGCACGGCTCAGCCGGGAAGTGCGCCTGCACGCGTCGGAGGATGCCAGCCTGATCGGCGGCGTCGTCATCCGCGCCGGCGACCTGGTAATCGATGGCTCGGTTCGCGGCAAGATCGCGAAACTGGCCGAAGCATTGAAATCTTGAGTTTGAAGGGGCAGCAGAGCAATGCAGCAACTCAATCCTTCCGAAATTAGTGAAATCATCAAGGGTCGCATCGAGAAACTCGATGTCGGCTCCCAAGCCCGTAACGAAGGTACCGTTGTTTCGGTATCCGACGGTATCGTGCGGATCCACGGTCTGGCCGACGTCATGTACGGCGAAATGATCGAGTTCCCTGGCAGCGTATTCGGCATGGCACTGAACCTGGAGCAAGACTCCGTAGGTGCAGTGATCCTGGGTGCCTATGACACCCTCGCCGAAGGCATGAGCGCCAAGTGCACCGGCCGCATCCTGGAAGTTCCGGTTGGTAAGGAACTGCTGGGTCGCGTCGTTGACGCACTGGGCAACCCGATCGACGGTAAAGGTCCTCTGGGCAACACTCAGACCGACGCGGTCGAGAAAGTGGCTCCAGGCGTGATCTGGCGTAAGTCGGTAGACCAGCCTGTACAGACTGGCTACAAGTCCGTCGACGCCATGATCCCAGTCGGCCGTGGCCAGCGTGAGCTGATCATCGGTGACCGCCAGATCGGCAAGACCGCCATGGCCATCGACGCCATCATCAACCAGAAAGACTCCGGTATTTTCTGTGTTTATGTTGCTGTCGGCCAAAAGCGTTCCACCGTTGCCAACATCGTTCGCAAGCTGGAAGAAGCCGGCGCCCTGGCCAACACCATCGTGGTCGTTGCCAGTGCTTCGGAATCCGCCGCACTGCAGTTCCTGGCGCCATACGCCGGCTGCACCATGGGCGAGTTCTTCCGTGACCGCGGTGAAGACGCCCTGATCGTCTACGATGACCTGTCCAAGCAGGCTGTTGCCTACCGTCAGATCTCCCTGCTGCTGCGCCGTCCACCAGGACGTGAAGCGTACCCAGGCGACGTGTTCTATCTCCACTCCCGTCTGCTGGAGCGTGCATCGCGCGTTTCGGAAGAGTATGTCGAGAAGTTCACCAACGGCGCAGTGACTGGCAAGACCGGTTCCCTGACCGCCCTGCCGATCATCGAAACCCAGGCTGGCGACGTTTCCGCGTTCGTTCCGACCAACGTGATCTCGATCACCGACGGTCAGATCTTCCTGGAATCGGCCATGTTCAACTCGGGCATCCGTCCTGCAGTGAACGCCGGTGTTTCGGTATCCCGTGTAGGTGGTGCCGCTCAGACCAAGATCATCAAGAAGCTGTCCGGCGGTATCCGTACCGCACTGGCTCAGTACCGTGAACTGGCTGCATTCGCCCAGTTCGCTTCGGATCTGGACGAGGCTACCCGCAAGCAGCTGGAGCATGGTCAGCGCGTTACCGAGCTGATGAAGCAGAAGCAGTACGCGCCAATGTCGATCGCTGACATGGCTCTGTCGCTGTACGCCGCTGAGCGTGGTTTCCTGACTGACGTAGAAGTCTCCAAGGTCGGCAGCTTCGAGCAAGCGCTGATCGCCTACTTCCACCGTGATCACGCCGAGCTGTTGGCCAAGATCAACGTGAAAGGTGACTTCAACGACGAAATCGACGCTGGCATGAAAGCCGGTATCGAGAAGTTCAAGGCCACCCAGACCTGGTAAGCCGCAGCGGGGGCTCCGGCCCCCGCTTGCTAACCTGATAGGTGATACATGGCAGGCGCAAAAGAGATTCGCAGTAAGATTGCGAGCATCAAAAGCACGCAAAAAATTACCAGCGCCATGGAGAAAGTGGCGGTCAGCAAAATGCGCAAGGCACAAATGCGCATGGCTGCTAGCCGTCCTTACGCGGAGCGTATCCGCCAGGTGATCGGTCATCTGGCCAACGCCAACCCGGAATACCGCCACCCGTTCATGATCGAGCGCCCTGTAAAGCGCGCCGGTTATATCGTGGTGAGCAGTGACCGTGGTCTGTGCGGTGGCTTGAATACCAACCTGTTCAAGGCCCTGGTCAAGGACATGAGCGCAAACCGCGAACAGGGCGTGGAAATCGACCTGTGCGTGATCGGCAGCAAGGGTGCGACTTTCTTCCGCATCTTTGGCGGCAACGTCGTAGCCGCGATCAGCCACCTGGGCGAAGAGCCATCGATCAACGATCTGATCGGCTCCGTCAAAGTGATGCTGGACGCCTACCTCGATGGCCGTATCGATCGCCTCTCGGTGGTTTCGAACAAGTTCATCAACACCATGACCCAAAAACCGACGGTCGAGCAATTGGTACCGTTGGTGGCAACCCCGGATCAGGATCTCAAGCATCACTGGGATTACCTGTACGAACCCGACGCAAAAGAGCTGCTGGACGGCTTGATGGTGCGTTACGTGGAGTCGCAGGTGTACCAGGCGGTGGTCGAGAACAACGCTGCTGAACAAGCGGCCCGGATGATCGCCATGAAGAACGCCACAGACAACGCCGGTGATTTGATCAAAGAGCTGCAATTGATCTACAACAAGGCGCGTCAGGCTGCGATCACCCAGGAGATCTCGGAAATCGTCGGCGGCGCTGCCGCGGTTTAACGGTTCAAAAATTCAGAGGATCCAGCTATGAGTAGCGGACGTATCGTTCAAATCATCGGCGCCGTCATCGACGTGGAATTCCCACGTGACGTCGTGCCGAGTGTTTACAACGCGCTGAAAGTACAAGGCGCGGAAACCACCCTGGAAGTTCAGCAGCAGCTGGGCGACGGCGTGGTTCGTACCATTGCGATGGGCTCGACCGAAGGCCTGAAGCGCGGTCTGGACGTCGTCGATACCGGCGCGGCCATCTCCGTTCCAGTTGGTAAGGCCACTCTGGGCCGTATCATGGACGTCCTCGGCAACCCGATCGACGAAGCCGGCCCGATCGGCGAAGAAGAGCGTCGCGGTATCCACCAGCCAGCGCCTTCCTTCGCTGACCAGGCAGGCGGCAACGACCTGCTGGAAACCGGCATCAAGGTTATCGACCTGGTTTGCCCGTTCGCCAAGGGTGGTAAGGTTGGTCTGTTCGGTGGTGCCGGTGTCGGCAAGACCGTAAACATGATGGAACTGATCCGTAACATCGCCATGGAACACAGCGGTTACTCCGTGTTCGCTGGTGTGGGTGAGCGTACTCGTGAGGGTAACGACTTCTACCACGAGATGAAGGACTCCAACGTTCTCGACAAGGTAGCGCTGGTCTACGGTCAGATGAACGAGCCACCAGGAAACCGTCTGCGCGTTGCGCTGACCGGCCTGACCATGGCTGAGAAGTTCCGTGACGAAGGTAACGACGTTCTGCTGTTCGTCGACAACATCTATCGTTACACCCTGGCCGGTACTGAAGTATCCGCACTGCTGGGCCGTATGCCTTCGGCAGTAGGTTACCAGCCGACCCTGGCTGAAGAGATGGGCGTTCTGCAAGAGCGCATCACTTCGACCAAGGAAGGTTCGATCACCTCCGTTCAGGCCGTATACGTACCTGCGGACGACCTGACCGACCCGTCGCCAGCGACCACCTTCGCCCACTTGGACGCCACCGTCGTTCTGTCCCGTGACATCGCCTCCCTGGGTATCTACCCAGCGGTAGACCCACTGGATTCGACTTCGCGCCAGCTGGACCCGAACGTGATCGGCACCGAGCACTACGAGACCGCTCGTGGCGTTCAGTATGTTCTGCAGCGCTACAAAGAGCTGAAGGACATCATCGCGATCCTGGGTATGGACGAACTGTCCGAAGCCGACAAGCAACTGGTTGCCCGCGCTCGTAAGATCCAGCGCTTCCTGTCGCAGCCGTTCTTCGTGGCCGAAGTCTTCACCGGCTCGCCAGGCAAGTACGTTCCGCTCAAGGACACCATCGCTGGCTTCAGCGGCATCCTCAAAGGTGACTACGACCACCTGCCAGAACAAGCGTTCTACATGGTCGGCAGCATCGACGAAGCGATCGAGAAAGCCAAGAAACTGTAATCCCGGCGCCCCGCAAGGGGCGCTAATCAGGTTGAGGCAAGCAGATGGCTATGACAGTCCATTGCGACATCGTCAGCGCAGAGGGAGAGATCTTCTCCGGCCTGGTCGAGATGGTAGTAGCGCACGGCAACCTGGGCGATCTGGGTATCGCTCCAGGCCACGCGCCGCTGATCACCAATCTCAAGCCGGGTCCGATCACGCTGACCAAGCAGGGTGGCACTCAAGAGGTGTTCTACATCTCCGGTGGCTTCCTCGAAGTGCAGCCGAACATGGTCAAGGTTCTCGCCGACACCGTGCAACGTGCTGCCGACCTGGACGAAGCTCAGGCTCAGGAAGCCCTCAAGGCTGCCGAGAACGCGCTGAACACTAAAGGCTCGGACTTCGACTACGGCGCTGCTGCCGCACGTCTGGCCGAGGCTGCAGCTCAGCTGCGTACTGTCCAGCAATTGCGCAAGGGCAAGTGATCCGGTCCTCCCGGTAACCTGCGTTGCGATTGAGTTAAAGGGTAGCCTCGGCTACCCTTTTTCTTTTCCGAATTTTCGCTTTCGGTCACATCCCTGACCACCCAGGATTGGTAGCCAGTCAATGTCCCTCGATATCGTTATTCTCGCCGCAGGCCAAGGCACCCGTATGCGCTCCTCGCTGCCCAAGGTGCTGCACCCGGTTGCTGGTAATTCCATGCTTGGCCATGTTATCCACAGCGCGCGACAGTTGCAGCCAAAGGGCATCCATGTGGTCATCGGCCATGGTGCAGAGCTGGTGCGTGAACGCTTGGCGGCTGACGACCTGAATTTCGTCATGCAGGACAAGCAGCTTGGCACCGGCCATGCCGTCGCCCAGGCACTGCCGGCGATCACCGCCGATACCGTGCTGGTGCTCTATGGCGACGTGCCATTGATCGAGGTGGGCACGCTCGAGCGGCTTCTGGCCAAGGTCAATGAACAGCAACTCGGCCTGCTGACCGTCACCCTGCAGGATCCAACCGGTTACGGCCGCATCGTGCGTGATGCCCAAGGTCAGGTTGCGGCCATCGTCGAGCACAAGGACGCCAGTGATGCACAGCGAGCGATCAAGGAAGGCAACACGGGCATCCTCGCGATGCCGGCCGCGCGTCTGGCAGACTGGATGGGGCGTCTGTCCAACAACAACGCCCAGGGCGAGTACTACCTCACCGACGTGATCGCCATGGCCGTGGCCGATGGCCTGGTGGTTGCCACCGAACAGCCCCATGACGCGATGGAAGTGCAGGGCGCCAACGACCGTCTGCAACTGTCCGAGCTCGAGCGTCATTACCAGTTGCGCGAAGGACGCCGACTGATGGCCCAGGGCGTGACCCTGCGTGATCCCGCGCGCTTCGACGTGCGTGGCGAGGTGATCGTGGGGCGCGATGTGCTGATCGACATCAACGTCATTCTCGAAGGCAAGGTGGTCATCGAAGACGATGTGCAGATCGGCCCGAACTGCGTGATCAAGAACAGCACCCTGCGCAAGGGCGCCGTGATCAAGGCTAACAGCCACATCGAAGGTGCGGTGATGGGCGAGGGCAGCGATGCCGGCCCGTTCGCTCGCCTGCGCCCAGGCAGCGTACTGGAAGCCAAGGCCCATGTGGGTAACTTCGTCGAGCTGAAGAACGCCCGTCTGGGCGAAGGCGCCAAGGCCGGTCACCTGACTTATCTGGGCGACGCCGAGATCGGTGCGCGCACCAATATCGGCGCGGGTACCATCACCTGCAACTACGATGGCGCGAACAAGTTCAAGACCGTCCTAGGCGAAGATGTGTTCATCGGCTCGAACAACTCGCTGGTTGCGCCTGTGGAAATCAAGGACGGCGCCACCACTGCGGCGGGCTCGACCATCAACCAGTCGGTCGAAGCCGCTCAGTTGGCAGTAGCCCGCGCGCGTCAGCGCAACATCGATGGCTGGAAACGGCCAGAGAAGATCAAGAAAAGCTGAGTTATCCACAGACGTTTCGATCGAAAGCCGACTTATGTGAGTAAGTCGGCTTTTTTATTGCCGGACAAGCCCGCTCCCACAGGGAGTAGCGTTGCCAGGTAAGTCTATTCGCTGCTTGACGAATCCTTTATCTTAGGTTTTGATTGCAACCATTATCTTTCGAACCGAAACTTACAAGCTCATGTCGAAACGAAATACCCCCCAGCGCCGCCACAATATCCTGGCCTTGCTCGCCGAGCAGGGCGAGGTGAGTGTGGACGCGTTGGCCAAGCGTTTCGAAACTTCGGAAGTGACCATCCGCAAGGATCTCGCCGCACTGGAAGCCAACGGCCTGCTGCTGCGTCGCTACGGCGGCGCGGTGCCCGTCCCGCAGGAGATGCTTGGCGAAGCCGCTCAGCCCGTTTCCAGCTACAAGAAAGCCATCGCCCGAGCCGCTGTCGGACGCATCCGTGAGCACGCACGCATCATCATCGACAGTGGCAGTACCACCGCCGCGATGATCCCGGAACTGGGCCGCCAGCCCGGTCTGGTCGTGATGACCAACTCCCTGAACGTGGCCCGTGCCATCAGTGAGCTCGAGCACGAACCGGTGCTGCTGATGACCGGCGGCACCTGGGACCCGCATTCCGAGTCATTCCAGGGCCAGGTCGCCGAGCAGGTACTACGCTCATACGATTTCGACCAGTTGTTCATCGGTGCCGACGGCATCGACCTGAACCGCGGCACCACCACTTTCAACGAACTGCTCGGCCTGAGCCGGGTGATGGCGGAAGTGGCCCGGGAAGTGATCGTGATGGTCGAATCGGACAAGGTCGGACGCAAGATCCCCAACCTCGAGCTGCCCTGGAGCAGCGTTACCACCCTTATTACAGATGATCGCCTGCCCGCAGCGGCACGCGAACAGATTCAAGCCCGCGGCATCAACCTGATCTGCGCCGCGATCAGCCAGGAGCAATGACCATGTGTGGAATCGTCGGTGCAGTCGCCGAGCGCAATATCACCTCCATCCTCATCGAGGGCCTCAAGCGCCTGGAATACCGCGGTTACGACAGCGCGGGCCTGGCCGTCATCACCCAGCAGGGCGAGCTCGATCGTCGTCGCCGCATCGGCAAGGTGAGCGAGCTGGAAGCCGCGGTGACTGCCGAGCCACTCAACGGTCACCTGGGCATCGCCCACACCCGCTGGGCAACCCACGGCGCGCCGACCGAGCACAATGCCCACCCGCATTTCTCCGGCCAGGAAGTGGCCGTGGTGCACAACGGCATCATCGAGAACCACGAGGAACTGCGTGAAGAGCTCAAGGGCCTGGGCTATGTATTCACCTCGCAGACCGACACCGAGGTGATCGTTCACCTGATCCACCACACCCTCAAGAGCATTCCCGACCTGACCGACGCGTTCAAGGCGGTGGTCAAGCGCCTGCACGGTGCCTATGGCTTGTCGGTGATCAGCGTCAAGCAGCCCGACCGCCTGGTGGCCGCGCGCAGCGGCAGCCCGTTGGTGATCGGTCTTGGCCATGGCGAGAACTTCCTCGCCTCCGACCAGTTGGCCCTGCGCCAGGTCACCGACCGTTTCATGTACCTGGAAGAAGGCGATATCGCCGAAATCCGCCGCGACCAGGTGAGCATCTGGGACCAGGCCGGCAGCAAGGTGCAACGCGAGACCGTGCAGTACCACGAAGGCGCCGAGGCGGCCGACAAGGGCGCCTATCGCCACTTCATGCTCAAGGAAATCCACGAGCAGCCGTCGGTGGTGCAGCGTACCCTCGAAGGCCGTCTGGGCAAGGATCACGTGATGGTCCAGGCGTTCGGTCCACAGGCTGCCGAGCTGTTCGCCAAGGTGCGCAATGTACAGATCGTCGCCTGCGGCACCAGCTATCATGCGGGCATGGTCGCCCGTTACTGGCTGGAAAGCCTGGCGGGTATTCCGTGCCAGGTCGAAGTCGCCAGTGAGTTCCGCTATCGCAAGGTGGTGGTGCAGCCGGACACCTTGTTCGTTTCCATCTCCCAGTCGGGCGAAACCGCCGACACCCTGGCCGCGCTGCGCAACGCCAAGGAGCTGGGTTTCCTTGGCAGCCTGGCGATCTGCAACGTTGGCATCAGCTCGCTGGTGCGTGAATCCGACCTGACCCTGCTGACCCTGGCCGGCCCGGAAATCGGCGTTGCTTCGACCAAGGCCTTCACCACCCAGCTGGTCTCGCTGATGCTGCTGACCCTCGCCCTGGGTCAGGTACGCGGTAGTCTCGAAGCGGGTGTCGAAGCCGAGCTGATCGAGGAACTGCGCCGCCTGCCGACGCGTCTGGGCGAAGCCCTGGCGATGGACAGTGTGGTCGAGAAGACCGCCGAACTGTTCGCCGACAAGCACCACACCCTGTTCCTCGGCCGTGGCGCCCAGTACCCGGTGGCGATGGAAGGTGCGCTCAAGCTCAAGGAGATCTCCTACATCCACGCCGAGGCGTACCCCGCTGGCGAGCTCAAGCACGGCCCGCTGGCGCTGGTCGATGCCGACATGCCGGTGGTCACTGTTGCGCCGAACAACGAGCTGCTGGAAAAGCTCAAGTCGAACCTGCAGGAAGTCCGCGCGCGTGGCGGCGAGCTGGTGGTGTTCGCCGATGAGCAGTCGGGCATGGGCAACGGCGAAGGCACCCACGTGATCAAGGTGCCGCACATCATCGATGCCTTGGCACCGATCCTGTACACCATCCCGCTGCAGCTGCTTTCGTACTACGTGGCCGTGCTCAAAGGCACTGACGTCGACCAGCCGCGTAACCTGGCCAAGTCGGTGACGGTGGAGTAAGCGGTTGCGCTGAGCAGAGGGTGGTTTTGCGAAGCTATATGGGCCGCTGACACGGCCCATATAGCACTACCAATGTCTATCCACGCTCCTGCCTGCTGATTCCACAGGTAATCCGTTCGATGTGATTACTGCGTTTTCACAAAGCCTGGGCCCATTGCGGACAATCCGGCCTCACCCGAATATGTCCGCTTGCAGCCTTCCTCCAGTCATTCATGTCAAATGGCGCTGCGTTTCAAGAACGCCTCGATAATGCTTGCGAAATGTGGCGGGCACTCCTGCATCGGATAATGACCGCAGTTAGGAATCACGTGCAGCTCTGCGTTCGGATGCCATGCGAGAAAAGTACGCGTCATTGCCTCCGAATCCAGTCCGGGATCCTTATCACCGATGATGACCAAATAGGGTGTTTCAAGGCCCCGAACGTCATCGACGAAGTTCGCCGTGATCAGCATTTCGAGGTATCGCGCCCGGCAAGCAGGTGCGACCGTGTCGCGACTTTGTCGGACCTTGCGATTAGCCCAACCATCGGAAAGACCTCCAGTGACGAATTTGAACAAGCGCCGAAGCGCATCGTCGTCTTCTATCGTGCTTGCAAAGAAAGCTAGAGCGTCCGGACTCAAGCGATTGCCAGCGGCAGAAACGGGACACACCGCGATCGCGCTCGTGACGCGCGATGGCGTATCAGCAGCAATGCGTTGCGTGATCATCCCGGTCATTGAGTGGCCAACTACGTGAAAGCTCGTCCAACCGAGATGGTCGGCGAGCATGAGGCAGTCGGTGGCAATTTCCTCTACCGTGAATTCGCCCGACAATTCAATCGATCGCCCGTAGCCACGCAAATCAACGAAAATATAGGTGAACGCCTGGTCGTCAAGCCAGGGCATGAGAGCGTCGTAGCTGGAGTGGTCGCCTAGCCAGTCATGCATGACCAGCACGTGAATCGGGCCGTTGCCGTATGGCACATATCCCAAGATGGCGTCAGATGCGGAGCGAGCTTCAAAGGGTGCTTTCATTCTATGGTTCCTGTGTGATTGGCGGAACCAAAACAAAACGCCCTCCCGGCGAACCGAGAGGGCGTTTTCAAAGTAATTTGATGCTATCAATCTCCTGAACATGGATCAATAGGAGGCGAACTCGCCTACGGATGCATGGCCGGAGTGCGGACATCAAGCGCCCCATCGCTCCGTCGGCGCATTCCCCCCACAGTTGCCTCGGCGGATCATGCTCTGGCGCATGCGTTAGAGCCACAGCCTCTGGCGGAACTGGCGGCCTCCATGCTGCGATCCCTCGTCGGTAGTCCTTGACGCTTTTCGCGTTGTTCGTAAGCCACATCCAGCGCTTTGACCACGAGGTCTCCATCCGGCTTTTCTGATAAAGCCGCAGCCCGCGTACGCCCCAACCCTCGATCGCGATACCCGCGACCTCGGCCCAGCAGCCCACCTGTCGAAAGACGCACGAGGCGGTGATGCCGGAGCTGACCTTGTTCAGTTCACATTTTGCAATTGATTCCTATTTCGTAAATTACTGTTCATCTATACAGTGCTCTGGTGGCTTGCTTCACCTCACATCCCGAATGCGCAGGAAGGCGAACCGCTCATTTCATCGAACACGAGTTATGGAGCGACATCATGGTACAAGGACCTATTGAATTACCCGCAACGCCTGTTACAGCCCCTGGAATTGACCCCCCTATTGGTGAGCCAGTCTATCTCGGACCAAAATTTGTTGGTGAGCTCAGCGTTCCCATCAACATCCCTGGGCTACCGTCAGTAAATTTTGGCCCGATTACAAGTCAGGCGCAGTTCCGAAGCGCTATGTCGGCTTACCTGACTTCGGTTTATGAGAAAGAAACAAAACGCATTAATGAACAATATCTGGCAAGCGTTGCTGTTTTAGCATCCACGCTACAAAAAGAGCTTGATACCGCGCGAGGGGGGACGTACGCAGGTGACTCTACCTCTGTCGAAATTTTGCTTAGAGAAATAAATTTGCGCGAAAGCGCGGCGAACCAAAAAACTATCCAACGTCAAACTCAGCAAACGAAGGCAAACAGCTTTTACTCTGCAGATTTTTCAAGCAAGGGGCGTGTTGATTTCATCCGGACTGTGACGGACCTCGCCATCAGTGGCAACGTAGCAGTGAATGTCATTCCCAGATGGCAGGAGTCTCTGGCTGCGACATATCAGGCCCGCTATCTTGGCGACCAGATCTCTCTGCTCAATGCTCAGGCGGCGACGTTGCGCCAACAGTTGGCCGTCGCTCAAGCTGCACAACGAGAAGCACAAGCCGTTATTCAGTCAATCAGCAGTGAGCTATCAGCCATTACGGCACCTGCGCAACAGCACCTGGCTACGCAAAGACAAACGCTGGAAAGTCAGTTTTCCGACTCATCGACTCTGACCCATGCTGAACGACAAGCCGCTACGCAGGCTGTCCAACAGTCGGTTCAGCAAAGTGATCAGCAGATTGATGCCCTTGCTGCAGCGGCCAGTAGTCAAATCAATGCGAACGAACTCGCTCAGATCAGTCAATCAGTAAAAGCACAGGCGAACCTCCTCGCCTCAACGTTCACGGACGTGGCAAATCAGCTAGTGGCTGACGCCGATACGCTTATCGCTTCTCAACGCAATACGATCATTCAAGCAAGTAGTAACGCAGCTAGCCTAGTTAACGCTCGCATGGTCGAACTCATTGCACAAGTTCAGGCGAACCCAACACATGCAGCCGCCGCTGCAGCCCGGCAGAGCCTACAGCAAACAGCGAACAGCACTTATGCCATCGTAACTAACCAGGTTGACCAGGCTTCCCTTGCCGACAGCGCTAAACGACAACAAGTGATTGCTGGCATCCAGACTGCCCGAACTAACGCTCAGACGCAGTTACAGGGTGTGGCTGCTCTCACTCAGAATGCAATCGTCCAGGCGGCCAACACCTACCGATTTGCAGGCAGTGCTGCCGTGCTGAGCGTACCCGGACAAGGCGCAGTGCCTTTGGCCGAAGCAACTCTTGCCGCTCTGCGCCAAGGGATCGCGAGTGCGATCACCGCATTGAGCGGGATCGCTTCTGCTACGGTCGGCGCTCCTTTTGCGGCAGGGCTTGCCGCCTTGGTGTACCCCAGTTCCACGGCCAGTCAAGCTCAAGACCAGACTCCAGCTCGTTTTCGCTATGGTATGGGAGTCGAAGTCCGAGATCTTGGTATTGCGCCGGGCGCCAATCTCAATGCTATCGCTGCTGCACAGGGTAAAGTCGAGTTGGCCTATCGATTGGCCAACGAAACACGCGGGGATGGTCGCTCTTACATTTTGGTCGTCGCTGCCGATGGGATCAACGTAACAAAGAACGTACCCGTCCGGGCGGCCACATTGGATCCGCAGACTGGGCGCTACACAATTGCAGTACCAAGCCTGGTGCCTGACCAGCCTCCTGTCACTCTAACTTGGACGCCAGGTCGCGCGCCCGGCGAACAGCCCTCAACAACCACTACACCCGCGGCGACACAGACTGTGCCAATCTACACAGGGGTAGAGCTACAGCCGCTTGAGATTGAGGCGCTGCCGTACCCGGGTGAAGTGCTGGATGCCAATGACCTGATCATCACATTCCCGATAGACTCGGGAATCGAGCCGGTCTATTTGATGTTCAGTACTCCGGGATATCATCAGGCACCTGATGATTTGATTGCGTTTCCTGATGCAAAACCGGTGAAGGCTAAAAGTAGCGTTCGTGGTGGCGGTAAACTCAGAAGCCGTTGGATGGATAGTAAGGGCAGGATTTATGAGTGGGATAGTCAGCACGGAAGAGTTGAGTTGTATAATAAACAAGGCAAGCATTTAGGAGAGTTTGACTCTGTATCTGGTAATCAAACAAAACCGGCTGTCCCTGGTCGAACTACCCCAAAGTGAGGAGTCGTTATAATGTATATTTCTTTGACAGGTTTTTTGAAAGACGATAGTCTTGATAATTCATTAAAGTTTCGCTTGCGCATTCCATCTCTGAATGAAAAAGATGTTATGAAGCTCTTGAATTGGCAGTCTCTTGAGGCTGAGTCGGACGGTGAGCTTCCTCTGTCTGATGAGCAAGCAGAAAAAATATTTTCTCTACTTGGCAATCCGAAGCCTGAAGGATTGGAATTTTTTGTTGGAGTCCGAGCTTAGTGGTAAGAAGAAGTAACGCCTTTTGACGTTTGCGCGAGTTTTAACTTAAAAACATCGGAGGCATGGGTGATTGCCTCCGATGTTTTTATTTGAAATTTAAGTGCTCGATTTATATCAGGTCCGCGCCAGTTCCCGCACTTCGCCACCCCGGCGCTTGCGTACCATGAAGTACGCCGCCACGATCACCAGCAAGGTCACCGCTACCAGCCAGAACTGAAAACGTGTCGCCGGATCGATCGCTTGGGTTGCCAGCACCGATACCAGCGCCAGCAGCGCAATAACGTTGGTCAGCGGGAATCCCCAAGCCCTGAATGACGTTGGGTCCACTGCTTCATGCCGAGTTTTCAGACGCATACCGACGTGGGCGAAAATGATGAAGATCCAGACGAAGATGATGAACGCACCGGTGCTCCTGGCCAGGGTCAGGAAGAGGTCACCGCCGCTGATGAAGTGCACCGCCAGAATCGTCACGCAAATGCAAAACGCCAGCGCCAGTGCATTGATCGGCACGCCCTTGGCGTTGGTCCGGGAGAACAGCGCTGGGGCGTGCCCGCGTTGGCTGAGCGAGAACATCATGCGCGAGTTGGAGAACATGAACGAGTTCATCACCGACATGAACGACACGAACAGCACCAGTTTCATGGCCACGGCTGCACCCTTGAAACCGGCGAGGGTGAACAGTGCGACATAGGGCGATGCGAGGTTGGCCTTGTCGGTCCAGGGCAGGCACAGGACGAGAATCGACACTGAGCCGACGTAGAAGAGCATGACGCGCACGATCACGCTCTTGATCGCCCGGATCACGTTGCGGCGCGGGTTCTCCGATTCGCCGGCTGCCACAGCGGCGATTTCACTGCCGCCCAGCGAGAAGATCGCCACGATCACACCAGCCATCACTGGCGACAGGCCATTGGGCATGAAGCCGCCATGGTCGGTGAGATTGACCAGGCCAGGGGCGGGGATGTTCTCCTGCCAGCCCAGCAGGATGGAGGCGCCGAGCAGCATGAAGATAAGGATGGTGACCACCTTCAGTGCCGCCAGCCAGTACTCCACTTCGGCGAACGAACGCACCGAGTAGGCGTTGCTGGCGATCAGCGTCACCAGCATGATGAAGGCGCCGACCCAGATCGGCAGCCAGGGCATGAAATCGTTGAGGATCGCGCCCAGCAGCACCGCTTCGAGGGTGATGGTCATCATCGACTTGAGCCAGTACAACCAGCCCACGGTGAACCCGGCCCAGTTGCCGAGGTAGGTGTTGGCGTAGGTCGAGAAGGAGCCGGCATCAGGATTGCGCGAGGCCATCTCGCCGAGCATGAACATCACCAGAGTGACGATGATGCCGCCGATCACGTAAGACAGGATCGCGGCCGGGCCGGCCGAGGCGATCAGGCTGCCGGAGCCGACGAACAACCCGGCGCCGATCACACCGCCAAGCGCGATCATGGTGATATGCCGCTGCTTGAGGCTTTGCTTCAATCCGTTTTCTTGCATGTCCAGACGTCTCTTATTATTGGAAGGAACCGGCAACGTCCTTCGAGCGGCAACCGCTCGAGGACCTACCTGCACGGGGCGATGCCATTAATCGAGGTCTTGCCGTGAAGCTCCCTTCAGGCAATGGCGATCCGATCCGCCACCATGGGCAAAGTGGCGTTTCATCTCAAACGAATTCTGGGCACAACATCCTGCGGATTTTTCCTGAGGCATGGCTGTTCAGGGGCGAGGTGCTCCTCACGATGGCCTGCCGGTTGGGCAGGCGCACATGGCAGTGGCCGGCCAGCACGATGTGATAGCGCGCGGTACCGGGGCGTCCGGTTCGTGGTTGACCGCCCAGCGCCCGCTGAACTGGCAGCGAAGGTCCATGCTGCAGCGCGCCAGGCAGGCGGCCAACCATACGTACGCATTCTCCACCGGGCTGGGTGTGGTAGAGATCACCATCGGCCTGTTGGTGCTGGGGTATCTGTTCTCACCCCAGCTGGGGCTGCTGGGCTCGGTCCTGACCTGCCTGACACCCGTGGTGACCTTGTCGTTCCTAGTGACCACGCCCGAGGCCTGGGTGGCGAACCTGGGCGATGCGCGGTTCGGGTTTCCCTACCTGTCGGGGGCCGGGCGCCTGGTGCTCAAGGATGTGCTGATGCTGTCGGGAGTTGTGGTGATGGTCGGCGATTCGGCCCGCCAGGTTTTGTACCAAGTCGCCGCGAGAAATAGGCTCACAAATTCTTAGGATAAATCCTTCATTTCCTACGGATTGTGTCAATGTTTCCCTACAGAGCTTTGTCGTATCGTCGGTTGTTTTTTCAACAAGGACGAAGCTCATGCAAACACTGGAACGCGTGCTCGACATACAGCCGCTCGAGGCGGCTGACATCACCCTTCAACTCAATGGCCAGGCGGTGCAGGCCGCCGAAGGCGAGACGGTACTCAGCGTACTCAACGCCGTTGGCCTGCGCCGTCTGGCGCAGAACGATCATGGCCAGCCAGCTGGCGCCTTCTGCGGCATGGGCGTGTGCCATTGCTGTCTGGTGGCGATCGACGGACGGCCCAAGCGCCGTGCCTGTCAGACGGTAGTCCGCCATGGAATGCGGGTAGAGACCGAGGTCAACCGCGTTGTCGAGGGGGCGCAGTCATGAGCTTGCGTCCAGTGATCGTCGGCGGTGGCTCGGCCGGCATGGCGGCGGCCATCGAACTGGCCGAGCAGGGTGTCGATTGCCTGCTGTTCGATGAAGCGTCGCGTCCGGGTGGCGTGGTCTATCGCGGGCCGCTGCGCGCCGGTGTCGACCTGGGTTACCTGGGGGCGCGCTACAGCAAGGCGCTACAGACATTGCACGAGGATTTCGCCGCCAACGCCGAGCACATCGACCTGCGCCTCAACCATCGTGTGGTTGGCGGTGATACCGAGCGCCTTATGGTGCTCGATGCCGACGAGCAACTGCACGAGATCGACTATTCCCATCTGCTGCTCTCGGCCGGCTGCCATGAGCGCAATGTGCCGTTCCCCGGCTGGACGCTGCCTGGCGTGATGCTGCTGGGCGGGCTGCAGTTGCAGATCAAGAGCGGTGCGGTCAAGCCACTGGGCAGCACTTTGATCGCAGGGACCGGTCCACTGCTGCCGCTGGTGGCCTGCCAACTGCATGCGGCTGGCGCCAAGGTTGCCGGAGTCTATGAGGCCTGCGCCTTCAACCGTATCGCCAAGGAAAGCCTGGCGCTGCTGAATAAACCGCAGCTGTTTCTCGACGGCCTCAGCATGCTGGCGTACATGAAGCTCAACGGCATTGCGATGCACTATGGCTGGGGCTTGGTCAGCGCCAGTGGTGAAGGTGAACTGCGCGAAGTCAGCCTTGCGCCCTATGGCCAGGATTGGAAAGCCGACATGAGCCGCGTGCGGCGCGAGCCGGTGGACACCTTGGCAGTCGGCTATGGCTTCATCCCGCGCACCCAGCTCAGCCAGCAGTTGGGGCTAACGCATGGGTTCAGCGACGACGGCTACCTGCGCGCGGTATGCAATGTCTGGCAGCAGAGCAGCCAGGCGCATATCCACCTGGCCGGCGACATGGGTGGTATCCGTGGTGGCGAGGCAGCGATGCTGACCGGGCGCATCGCTGCGGTGTCGATCCTGCAGCAACGCGGAGTGCTCGACGCCAACCAGGCCATCGAGCGGCGCGAGCGATACCTGGGCAAGCTGGCTGCGATCACGCGCTTCAGAGCGGGTGTCGAGCGCTATACCCAACGTGGCGCAGCGCAGATCGAGCTGCCGCAGGCCGACACGGTGATCTGCCGCTGCGAGCACGTCACCCGCAGCGATATCGACCTGGCGCTCGAGCAAGGCGTGCAGGACATGGCCAGCCTGAAGATGCGCACGCGGGTGAGCATGGGCGACTGCCAGGGGCGCATGTGTGTGGGCTACTGCAGCGATCGCCTGCGCGCCAGCACCGGGCGAGCGGATGTCGGCTGGCTGCGACCGCGTTTCCCGATCGATCCCATCCCATTTTCCGCATTCCAGCACCTGGCCACGGAGGCCTGAGCATGAACAAGACCTATGACATCGTCATCGCCGGTGGCGGGGTGATCGGCGCTTCGTGTGCCTATCAGTTGTCCAAGCGCAAGGGGCTGAAAATCGCCCTGATCGACAGCAAGCGTCCAGGTAATGCGACACGTGCATCGGCGGGCGGCCTGTGGGCCATCGGCGAGTCCGTGGGCCTTGGGTGCGGAGTGATCTTCTTTCGCATGATGTCCTCGCGCAGCAAACGCGAGGCCCATGGCGCAGCAGTGGCAGTGGATTCGAGCACGCCGCATATCCTGCCGCAGTGCTTTTTCGACCTGGCACTGCAATCCAACGCACTTTATCCACAGCTGCACCAGGAGCTGATCGAGCGCCATGGCATGGACTTCAAGTTCGAGCGCACCGGATTGAAGTACATCATCCAGGACGATGAGGACCAACTGTACGCCGAGCACATCGTCGCGCAGATCCCGCATCTGGCGGACCAGGTGCGCTGGCTGGATCGCCAGGCACTGCGCGAGAGGGAGCCGGCGGTGACCCTGCAGGCCAAGGGGGCGCTGGAGTTCCTCTGCGATCACCAGGTCAGCCCGTTCCGTCTGGGCGATGCCTATCTGGAAGCCGCGCGGCAGAACGGCGTCGATCTGTACCTGAACACAAACATCACCGATGTGCTGCATGGGAACTCGCAGATCAAGGGCGTGCGTACTGCCGAGGCGGGGGGGTTCCATTGCCACACCTTGCTCAATGCCGCGGGGGCCTGGGCGGGCGAGCTCAGTGAGTGGGCCACCGGCACTTCGATCCCGGTCAAGCCGGTGAAAGGCCAGATCGTTCTCACCGAACGTCTGCCCAAGCTGCTCGATGGCTGCCTGACCACCAGTGATTGCTACATGGCTCAAAAGGATAATGGCGAGATCCTGATTGGCAGCACTACGGAAGACAAGGGCTTCGATGTCAGCACTACCTTCCCCGAAATTGCCGGGTTGGTGCAGGGGGCTGTGCGTTGTGTGCCGGAACTGGCGCAGGTGAGCCTGAAGCGCACCTGGGCAGGATTGCGGCCCGGGTCGCCTGATGAACTGCCGATTCTCGGTCCTGTGGATGACGTGCCCGGCTACTTCAACGCCTGTGGACACTTCCGCACCGGGATTCTCACCTCGGCCATTACCGGCGTGCTGCTGGACAAGGTTATCCACAGCGAGCCACTGCCGCTGGACCTTACGCCTTTCCTGGCGAGGCGTTTCGGGCGGGCTGTGGATAAGAACTGGGCGGTGGGGTAGGGGCTCGGGCGGGCGCTCCTGCAGGCTTCGTGGTCGCTGCAGGAGCGGCCTTGTGCTTAGATCTGCATCGCCATCCCTTCCACGTTCATCGCTGCCTGGCGCAAGGCTTCGGAGCGGGTCGGATGCGGGTGGCAAGTCAGGGCGATATCCTCGGCCGAAGCGCTGAACTCCATGGCCACGCAGAACTCGCCAATCATCTCGCTGACGCTCGGCCCGACCAGATGCACACCCAGCACCTCGTCGGTCTCGGCATCGGCCAGCACCTTGGCGAAGCCTTCGGTCTCATGGTTGATCTTGGCGCGGCTGTTGGCGGTGAAGGGGAACTTGCCGACCTTGTAGGCACGGCCCTCGGCCTTGAGCTGTTCTTCGGTCTTGCCGACGCTCGCCAGTTCCGGTCGTGTGTAGATAACGCCGGGGATCAGGTTGTAGTTGACCTCATGCGCCTTGCCGGCAATGCGCTCGATGCACGACACCGCTTCGTCTTCGGCCTTGTGCGCGAGCATCGGCCCAGAGGTGACGTCGCCGATCACCCAGATGCCGGGGACCTGGGAGCGGTGGTGGTCATTGGCGAGCATGCCGCGTTTGTCGGTCTGCAGGCCGACGCTTTCCAGGTTCAGGCCTTGGGTGTACGGGCGGCGGCCGATGGCCACCAGTACATAGTCGGCCTCCAGGGTTTGCGCATCGCCGCCAGCGGCAGGCTCAAGCGTCAGGCTGACGCTGCTCGCCGAAGGCGTGGCCTGGGTCACCTTGCTGCCGAGCTTGAAGCTCATGCCCTGTTTGGCCAGGGCTTTTTGCAGGGTCCTGGCGGTTTCCTCGTCGGTGCCGGGGCAGATGCGGTCGAGGTATTCGATCACGGTCACTTCGGCCCCCAGGCGACGCCAGACCGAACCCAGTTCAAGGCCGATCACGCCCGCGCCGATGACCACCAGGTGCTTGGGAACCTGGGGCAGCGACAAGGCGCCGGTGGAGTCGATGATGCGTTGGTTGTCGATTTTCACCCCCGGCAGAGGGGTTGGCTCGGAGCCGGTGGCGATCACGACATCTTTGGCCTGAAGCGTGGTTTCGCTGCCATCCTCGGCCTTGACGATGACCTTGCCGGCGCCGTCGAGGCGGCCCCAGCCCTTGACCCAGTCGACCTTGTTCTTGCGGAACAGGTACTCGATACCCTTGGTCAGGCCGCTCACGCTTTCATCTTTCTGTTTCATCATCTGCGCCAGGTTCAGGGTCGGCTTGACCTCGATGCCCAGGTGCGCGAACTCGCTGCCGCTGGCGGCTTCGTACAATTCGGAGGCATGCAGCAGCGCCTTGGAGGGCATGCAGCCGACGTTCAGGCAGGTGCCGCCGAGGGTCGAACGTCCTTCGACGCAGGCCACGCTCAGGCCCAGCTGACCGGCACGGATGGCCGCGTTGTAGCCGCCAGGGCCGCCACCGATGATCACCACATCATAGGATTTCATGGGATTCACTCCAGGGAAGAAGATGCGCGAGAGGGCCACAAGGTTAGTCGCTGAATGGAAGATTGTATACAATCTGTTGGTCGCGGTATGGCCGTTAGCATTGGACTATGGTCGCTATAAAAGGAAACTTCCGACGAATGAACTACCCTGATCCGGTGACGCTCGAATCCTTGTACGGCGTCCGTAATTGAAAGGGGGTCTTTCATGCTTGCGCAACTTCCACCTGCGTTGCAGAGCCTGCACTTGCCTTTACGTCTAAAGCTGTGGGACGGCAACCAGTTCGATCTAGGGCCTAGCCCGCAGGTCACCATCCTGGTCAAGGAGCCTCAACTGATCAGTCAGCTGACGCACCCGAGCATGGATGAACTGGGCACAGCCTTTGTCGAGGGCAAGCTTGAACTCGAAGGGAACATTGGCGAAGTCATCCGCGTTTGCGACGAGCTCAGCGAGGCTTTGCTCAAAGACGATGAAGATGTAGTCCCGGTGCGCACCTCGCACGACAAGAAAACCGACGCCGAAGCCATTTCCTACCATTACGACCTGTCCAACGAGTTCTACCAACTGTGGCTCGATCCGGACATGGCTTATTCCTGCGCCTACTTCAAGGAGCCGGACAACACCCTCGCCCAGGCCCAGCAAGACAAGTTCGACCATCTGTGTCGCAAGCTGCGGCTGCAGGCCGGCGATTACTTGCTGGATGTCGGCTGCGGTTGGGGCGGCCTGGCGCGTTTTGCCGCACGCGAATATGGCGCCAAGGTATTCGGCATCACCCTTAGCAAGGAGCAACTGACGCTGGGGCGCCAGCGGGTCAAGGATGAAGGACTGGCCGACAAGGTCGACCTGCAGATCCTCGACTACCGCGACCTGCCCCAGGATGGCCGTTTCGACAAGGCGGTCAGCGTCGGCATGTTCGAACACGTCGGCCATGCCAACCTCGAACTGTACTGCCAGCGACTGTTCGGCGCCGTACGTGAAGGCGGCCTGGTGATGAACCATGGCATCACCGCCAAGCATGTGGATGGTCGGCCGGTTGGGCGAGGTGCTGGGGATTTCATCGATCGTTATGTATTCCCGCACGGCGAGCTGCCGCACATCTCGATGATTACCGCGCGTATCTGTGAGGCAGGGCTGGAAGTGGTGGACGTGGAAAGCCTGCGCCTGCACTACGCCAAGACCCTCAATCACTGGAGTGAAAACCTCGAGAACCAGCTGCATCGCGCTGCGGCGCTGGTGCCGGAGAAGACGCTGCGGATCTGGCGGCTGTACCTGGCCGGATGCGCCTATGCCTTCACCAAGGGCTGGATCAACCTGCATCAGATTCTTGCAGTGAAGCCGTATGCGGATGGCCACCACGACCTGCCGTGGACGCGAGAAGATCTCTATCGTTGATCAAGACGGGGCCGCCTTTGCGGCCCCGCTTCTTTTCTGGCTACAGAATCGGTGAAATCAGGCGCGCGATGCGCATCCCCAACTGCTGCAGCCGATGAGTGTCGCGGCTGTCTTCGGCGGTTATCTCCCGCGACTGCTCGAAGTCGCACAGCAGCATGGCCTCGACCTGATCGGCAAAGGCGCGGTCGATGGTCAGCAAGGTGATCTCGAAATTCAGACGGAACGAGCGGTTGTCGAGGTTGGCACTGCCGATGGCGCTGACATCGTCGTCCACCAGCACCACCTTCTGGTGCAGGAACCCTGGCTGATAACGAAACATCCGCACACCTGCCCGCACCGCCTCGAAGGCGAACAGACTGGACGCGGCATAGACGATGCGGTGGTCTGGCCTCGACGGGATCAGGATTCGCACATCGACGCCACGCAGCACCGCCAGGCGCAGGGCTGCGAACACTGCCTCGTCGGGAATGAAATAGGGGCTGGTGATCCAGATGCGCCGGGTCGCCGAGTGGATGGCTTCGACGAAGAACAGTTGGCAGGTTTCCTGGGGGTCGGCCGGGCCAGTGGCGAGGGCCTGGCACAACACGCCGTTCTCCGGATAGGCATCCGGCAGGATCAGCGGCGGCAAGGCACGGGTGGCCCAGTACCAGTCTTCGGCGAACGACTCCTGCAGACAGGCCAGCACCGGGCCGCTGACCTGGACATGGGTGTCACGCCAGGGCGACAGCCGCGGATGCCCACCCATGTACTCATCGCCGACATTGTGCCCGCCAACGAAGCCGAGCAGGCCATCGACCACGACGATCTTGCGGTGGTTACGGAAGTTGACCTGGAAGCGGTTGAACCAGCCACGGCGCGAGGAAAAGGCCTGGATCTGTACGCCACCCTCGCGCAGCACTTGGCTGTAACGCGCCGGCAAGGCATGGCTGCCGACCTGATCGAACAATACGTAAACCCTTACCCCTTCAGCGGCCTTGCGCAGGAGCAGTTGTTGCAGCTCCTGGCCGATGGCGTCGTCGTGGATGATGAAGAACTGCACCAGCACAGTGTCCCGCGCCTCGCTGATGGCAGCGAAGATCGCGTCGAAGGTCGCAGTGCCATCGATCAGCAATTTCACCTGGTTGTTGGCCAGGCAGGGCATGCGGCCAAGCTTGGGCATGGCGCGTAATGCCGCGTAGCTTTCCGACTCCCGCGCGGTCAGGGCTTCCTCCACCCAGGGGCGCCAGTTGAGGTCGGCCATCGCCACGTGCATCTCCTGGTTGGCCTGGCGCCGCGCCTGGATATAGGCGTAGAAGGAGCGGGCGCCAAAGACCAGATAGGGCACCAGGGTCAGGTAGGGAATGAAGAACAGTGACATTGCCCAGGCGATTGCGCCCTGAGCGGTACGCACGGTGAACACCGCATGCAGCGCAGCGACGATGCCCAGGAAGTGAATCAGTCCGAGCAGGTAACCGAAGAAGTAGGGGCTGTGGTAATCCATACGCATCCTGCATTCCAAGAGCACTGCCGCCTAACAGAGCATGTTCCCGGGGCCGCTTGCAACCCGCGGGCGAAAAAGACGTCTAAGGCTCTGTCCGGCCTGGAGCCGGTATTTCGAGGAGCACTGATCCATGAAGATTCGTCTGCCACTGATTGCCCTGGCATTGGGCCTGGGCAGCCCGCTGCTGGCGCAAGCGCAGATGCTGCAACCCGGTCTGTGGGAGTTGACCACCAGCAACATGCAGGTCGACGGCAAGCCACTGCCCGACATGGCGTTCATGCTCGGCCAACTGAAGAACCTGCCGCCGGAGCAGCGCGCCATGATGGAGGGCGCCTTGGCCAAGCAAGGCATCACCGTGGGTGGCAATGGCGTGCGCTCGTGCCTGACACCAGAGCAGGTCGCTACCAACGATATTCCGCTGCAGGATCCGCAGTCAGGTTGCACGCAGAAGATCACCGACCGCCAAGGCAATGTCTGGAAGTTCCAGTTCAGTTGCCCCAAGGCCCAAGGCACCGGTCAGGCAACCTTCCTCAGTGATCGCGAATTCACCACCCAGGTCAGCGGCACCTTCAATGCCTCGGGTGTTCAGCAGCAGGGCAGCATGAACACCCGGGCGGTGTGGCTGGGTAATGACTGCGGAAACGTACGTCCGCGCAGCTAGCTAGCGCCTCACCATTGCCATTGGCTGGCAGCCACTGCGTCGTGGGCATGCAGGCTTTCTGCATGTTCCACGCGCAGGTCGAAGCCGGTGGCCCATTCCAGTTCGCGCAACGCTCGGTGCAGGCGACGTGCAGCATCTTCGCAGAACATCAGGTTCTGACCATTGGCCAAGGCGAACGCCTGTTCGTCGGCTCTTTTCACGGCCGTCTGCACTGCTGTGCCCAATGCGCTTTCCACGGTATCGATCAGCGCGTCGAGCGGTAGCGTCTGCAGGTTGTGCTGCAGGCGCACCTTGACGATGGCCTGACTACGCTGACTGTGGGGCGTCGCGACGATACCTGCGCTGCTGCCAAGCCATTGCAGGATGGCCTGTGGGTCGAGTGTCTGGTTGGTGAAATCCTTGAGGAATTGCTGTTGAATCAGCTGGCGGGCCAGCGCAGCGGAGCATGGGCAGGTCGACGAATAGGGGATTTCCACGTGTTGTTCCACGTGGAACATCTCATTCTCGATGCGTGCGTCAAGGATGATCGGGTAGCGTTTCCAGCCTTCCAATGGGCTCACGAGCGCAGGACGTTTCAGCAGATAGTCGAACTTCAATCGCAGGTAGGCGCTGGACGAAAGCCCTTCGTGGCTGTCGAGAAAGCGAGCCAGGAGCTGGCGCAGTGCCAAGGGGGTCAGCTCGGTGTGCTCCAGTGCTTCCAGGGCGAGGTACAGGCGCGACATATGGATACCGCGCGATTCGCCATCATCCAGGCTCACGCCGGCGTCAGCCCAGGCGCTGAGGCGATGCCCATTCAATTGCACAGGCAGGGCGATACCGCGCATCCCGACCCAGTCCAGGGGTTGGAGCTTGTGGCTGGTTTGCGCGGCGATGTCGGGAAGCGTCAGGCTGGTCATCGATAGAGTCCATGAAAAAGGGGCTTCAGCGGCAACCTCCGATCAAGCTGCAGTGCAGGTTGAAACGTTGGCCGCTTGAGCTGGATACGCGGTTCAGGGTGGTCCAACCAACGCGGCGGCTGTAGCCCACCCAGGCTTCGCCGTCGCTGGCCAGGCCGGTGAAAAAGGTCATCTGTCCATAGCGGCTGTTGGTCTGCGCCCAGAGTCGTCGACTGTTGCTGTCATACCCGCGCAGATGAAAGTCTCGGCCTTCGGTTCGCACACTGTAGTAACTGCCCTTGCCGTCTTCGCAGGCCAACAGCGTGGCGCTGCGGGTGCACAGCGCCAGGCCGGGCTGTGGGATCGCAGCGTAGAGCGGGATGGGCACGGCAAGTGCCAGCAGCAATAGGGCGAGGTTCGAGTGCTTCATGTCCATCCTCTCGGGCAGCCGTTCGACAGACGCGGCTTGGCGAAATTGTATTGTTATATTATAACGTTGTGCAATGCATCGTTTCGAATGCGCTTTGCCCGATGAGGTTCACCATGACCAACCGCCTTCCCGTCACCGTGCTGTCCGGCTTCCTCGGGGCCGGCAAGAGCACGCTGCTCAACCATGTCCTGCGCAACCGTGAAAACCTGCGGGTTGCGGTGATCGTCAACGACATGAGTGAAATCAACATCGATGCCAGCGAGGTACAGCGTAATGTGAGCCTCAATCGCGCCGAAGAAAAGCTCGTCGAGATGAGCAATGGCTGCATCTGCTGCACCCTGCGCGAAGACCTGCTCGAGGAAGTGGCACGGCTCGCCGACGAAGGCCGCTTCGATTACCTGTTGATCGAATCCACCGGCATTTCCGAACCGTTGCCGGTGGCCGAGACCTTCACCTTCCGTGACGAACAGGGCCGTAGCCTCTCCGATATGGCGCGCCTGGATACCATGGTCACTGTGGTGGACGGCCTCAACTTCCTGCGGGATTACCAGGCGGCAGATAGCCTGGCCAGTCGTGGCGAAACACTGGGGGAGCAGGACGAACGCTCGATCAGCGACTTGCTGATCGAGCAGATCGAGTTCGCTGACGTGTTGCTGCTGAGCAAGATCGACCTGATCAGCCAGCACGAACGCGAGGAACTGAGCGCAATCCTGCGCAGCCTCAACGCTCGCGCCCAGATTGTGCCGATGGTGATGGGCCAGGTGCCGCTGGAGCGTATTCTGAATACCGGGCTGTTCGACTTCGAGCAAGCGTCCCAGGCGCCGGGCTGGTTGCAGGAACTGCGCGGCGAGCATGTGCCGGAAACCGAAGAGTACGGAATCGCCTCGACCACCTGGCAGGCGCGCAGGCCGTTTCATCCACAGCGCTTTTTCGACTTTATCCACAACAGCTGGAGCAATGGCCGGCTGCTGCGTTCGAAAGGCTTTTTCTGGTTGGCCAGCAAGTACCAGGAAGCCGGCAGCTGGTCGCAGGCAGGCGGCATGATGCGCCATGGTTTGGCGGGTCGCTGGTGGCGTTTTGTGCCGCGTGAGCAGTGGCCGCAAGATGAAGAGAACCTCGAAGCGATCCTCAAGCAGTGGACGGTCGAGACTGGCGACTGCCGCCAGGAGCTGGTGTTCATCGGTCAGAACATCGACTTCGCACGGTTATCCACAGAGCTTGAAGCGTGCTTGCTGACGGATGAGGAGATGGAACTAGGGCCGATGGCCTGGTTGCGCCTGGCGGACCCGTTCGGCCCCTGGTATGAGGAGGCGGCAGCATGAGGGTGGCATCGCGGCTTGTGGATATCCGCCAGGCGTTCGGTGAGTCGCCGCAGGTGTTGACCGAAATCCTTCAGGATGGCGTCAACCTGGCCGTGTGGCAGCGACGCTTGCCGGCACAGGTCGAGGACTTCGCGGCCCTGGTGGTTAACCTTGGCCAGTCGATGTCGGATGAGCGTGTGATGGAGGTGGATGAGCGGGAGGCACCGGTGTTGCATCGCTTGCTGCCCGAGGCGGCGGACCTGCACGGTTACGAAGGCTTCGTGGCTGACGTGTCGTGGCTGGTGGCGGCCTATACCTGCCTGCTGGGCGCACGCCGCGTGGGCCTGCGGCTGAAGGTGCTCGACGGGGCGATGTGTCCGCGCTTTCATGTGGATCATGTCCCGCTGCGCCTGCTGACCACCTATGTGGGCGCCGGCAGTGAGTGGCTGGAAGAACGCGACATTGACCGCAATCGCTTGCAACTGGCGGAAGCACCTGTGGATAACATTCGGCGCTTGCAGGTGGGCGATGTGGCCTTGCTCAAGGGGGAGAAGTGGCTGGGTAATGAGGGCGCGGGCCTGGTGCACCGCTCGCCGCCGACGCCGCGCGGTGAGAAACGTTTGTTGTTGAGCCTTGATTGGTTGGGTTGAGGGTTTTGCCCGCGAAGAGACCAGCAAAGGCAAGATACCTGCATCCAAGATAGACTGGCTTCACGTCCACCTAGACTTCGAACCATGTTGCAGCACATTCCCACCTACGTCATCGCCGGCCCACTGGGCGCAGGCAAGACCAGCCTGATTCGCCACCTGCTCGGCCAGCGCCCGGAAAACCAGCGCTGGGCGGTGCTGGTCAATGAGTTCGGCCAGATCGGCCTCGACGCTGCCCTGCTCAGCACAGACGAGGACGGCGTCGCCATCGGTGAAGTCGCGGGCGGTTGCCTGTGTTGTATCAACGGGGCGCCGTTTCAGGTCGGCCTGGGGCGTCTGCTGCGCAAGGCCAGGCCCGACCGGCTGTTCATCGAGCCCTCCGGTCTCGGTCATCCCGTGCAATTGCTGGAGCAGTTGAAGCAAGCACCCTGGATCGGTGTGCTGGATGTACAGCCACTGCTGATGGTGCTGGATGCTGTGGCGCTGGCGCGGGGAGAACCGCTGCCCGACGCGCAACAGCAGGCAGTGGCGCAGGCGGGGTTGTTGATTTTCAACAAGTCAGGGGCTGTGGATGACGCTCAGCGGCTGTTGATAACTGCGCAATTTGGCGGAAGCAGGGCGGTCTGGACGGATCATGCTGTTCTCGCCCTGGACAAGCTGCCCATTCTGCCCACAGAGGTTTTCCCCCCGGCGAGTCTTTCCAGCCTGCCTGTGGACAAGACTCCAGTCAGCTTGGCTACCCTGTGGACAGATCCGCGCGAGCCCATCTGCCAGGCGCAGCAAGGTGAGGGCGGGTGGAGTGTTGGCTGGCGCTGGCACCCGAGCCAGCGCTTCGATGAGGCTGCATTGCGTGGCGTGCTCGCGCAATGGGCGTGGCGGCGGGCCAAAGGGGTTATCCACAGCGCTCGGGGTTGGCAATCTTTCAACGGCCTGGAGGGCGGTGTGCCTGAGTGGCGTTCGAGCGAATGGCGCAGGGACTCGCGCATCGAGCTGATCTTCGATCAGCCTCAGCCGTTGCAGCCCCTTCAGGCCGCCATCGAGCACTGTCGCGTAAACGGCTGATCAGTTGCGCCAGCGGTTGTGCTCCTGGCGCCATTGCTGCATTTCGATGACGTTGTCGGTGCGCGGCGGGGTCTTTATCTCGAACGGGTAGGGCGCCAGTTCGATCTGTACGGTATGGGCACCGAACTGGGTCACGGTGCCAGGGTGACGCTGTTCACCGGTGACGGTGAACTCGAAGGCATAGACCCGTGCCAGGCGCTTGCGGCCACTGGCATCGCGCACGAAGGCGATACGCTTGAGGGCCACGGCGTCGTCGAGCAGCTCCAGGTCGAGTTTCGCGCAATGCTGCTTGACCCGTTCCAGCGCCTTCTCACGCAAGCCATGGTTGTGCCACAGCCAGGCGCCAGCCGTCGCCAACAGCATCAGGACGAACAGGTTCTCCAGGGTCAACATTTGCATATGCTCCAGACAGGTGGCTTCAGCTTAACTGCGTCCCTGGCCTGTCGTACAGGTGGCTTTCGGGTTCATACTGCTCGACTTTCAGTTATCCACACAGCTTCGGAAATCTCCTGCATGAAACGTACACCGCACTTGCTCGCGATCCAGTCCCATGTGGTCTTTGGCCATGCCGGAAACAGCGCCGCGGTGTTTCCCATGCAGCGCATCGGCGTCAATGTCTGGCCGCTCAACACCGTGCAGTTCTCCAATCACACTCAGTATGGCCAGTGGGCTGGCGAAGTGCTTGCTCCGGCGCAAATTCCTGCGTTGGTGGAAGGCATTTCCAATATCGGCGAGCTGGGCCACTGCGATGCAGTGCTGTCGGGCTACCTGGGCAGTGCCGAACAGGGGCGGTCGATCCTGGCCGGCGTCGAGCGGATCAAGGCGGTCAACCCGCGAGCGTTGTACCTGTGCGACCCGGTGATGGGCCATGCCGAGAAGGGCTGCATCGTGCCCCAGGAGGTCAGCGACTTCCTGCTCAAGGAGGCGGCGTCGGTGGCCGACATCCTCTGCCCCAACCAGCTTGAGCTCGACAGTTTCTGTGGTCGGCATGCGCAGTCGCTGGAGGATTGCGTGGTCATGGCGCGCAGCCTGCTGGAGCACGGGCCGCAGGTGGTGCTGGTCAAGCACCTGGCGTACCCGGGGCGCGGCGAGGATGCTTTCGAGATGCTGTTGGTGACCCGCGAACAGAACTGGCACCTGCGCCGTCCGCTGCTGGCGTTTCCGCGCCAGCCAGTGGGGGTCGGTGACCTGACCTCGGGGCTGTTCCTGGCGCGGGTACTGCTGGGGGATTCGTGGCTGCGGGCCTTCGAGTTCACCGCGGCGGCGGTGCACGAAGTGCTGCTGGAAACCCAGGCCTGCGCCAGCTACGAGTTGCAGCTGGTGCGGGCGCAGGACCGTATCGCCCATCCGCGGGTGCGCTTCGAGGCACAGAGCCTAGATCACTCGGTCTTCAGGTCCTGATAGCGCTTCTCCAGCTCCTGGCGGATCTGGCGGCGCTGCTGGCCTTGCAGGAAACGGCGCTTCTCTTCGCTGTTCTGTGGCTGACGTGGCGGCACCGCAACCGGACGGCGATTGTCGTCGACCGCGACCATGGTGAAGAAGCAGCTGTTGGAGTGGCGAACGGAGCGCTCGCGAATGTTCTCGGTCACCACCTTGATGCCCACTTCCATGGAGGTGTTGCCGGTGTAGTTGACCGAGGCGAGGAAGGTCACCAGTTCGCCGACATGCACCGGCTCGCGGAAGATCACCTGATCCACCGACAGGGTCACGACGTAGGTGCCGGCATAGCGGCTGGCGCAGGCATAAGCCACTTCGTCGAGGTACTTGAGCAGGGTGCCGCCATGTACGTTGCCCGAGAAGTTGGCCATGTCCGGTGTCATCAGGACAGTCATGCTCAGCTGGGCGTTTCCAGGTTCCATAGTGTGCTCACGGTGAGGTTGCGCTGAAACGGGGCGGGTATCTGCAGACACTTCTGTTCCCCTCTGTTGAGGTTTCCCATCCTGGAAACGGACGTCGCTCGACGGTCCGTCGTCACGCCGATCATGCCATTACCCCGCGCGCTTTTGCCGATCTGTTTCTACATATTGCACCGGCGTTTGACGAGCGGACGCGATGTTACCCTGAGTACGCCCATGCAACATGGGTGTTCCACCCTTCAACACAATCTGTACTAGCTGCTCGATCGGGGATGCCTGGCAGAGGAGCGGTCTGCCCCCCGTGCGTAGAGAAAAGGAGTGCCACGCCATGCATGCCATAAGCTTCATCCAGGATCTGGCCGTGATCATGCTGGTCGCAGGGGTGGTAACCATTCTTTTCCACAGGCTGCGCCAACCGGTGGTGCTGGGCTACATCGTCGCCGGTTTCATCATCGGCCCTCACACGCCGCCGTTCGGCCTTATCCACGACGAAGACACCATCAAGACCCTGGCCGAGCTCGGGGTGATCTTCCTGATGTTCTGCCTGGGCCTGGAGTTCAGCCTGCGCAAGCTGTTCAAGGTGGGGGCGACTGCCTTCATCGCCGCCTTCCTCGAAATCGTGCTGATGATCTGGATCGGCTTCGAGATCGGCCGCTGGTTCGGCTGGAACACCATGGACTCGCTGTTCCTCGGCGCCATCCTGGCGATTTCCTCGACGACGATCATCGTCAAGGCGCTCAACGACCTGAAGATGAAGAACGAGCGGTTCGCGCAACTGATCTTCGGCGTGCTGATCGTCGAGGACATCCTTGGCATCGGCATCATTGCGCTGCTTTCAGGCATCGCGGTCAGCGGTTCGGTCAGTTCCGGCGAGGTGTTCTCCACCGTCGGCAAGTTGTCGCTGTTCATGATCGTGGCGTTGGTCATCGGCATTCTGCTGGTGCCGCGGCTGCTGGCCTACGTGGCGAAGTTCGAGAGCAACGAGATGTTGCTGATTACGGTGCTGGGGCTGTGCTTCGGCTTCTGCCTGCTGGTGGTGAAGCTCGAGTACAGCATGGTGCTGGGCGCCTTCCTGATCGGTGCGATCATGGCTGAATCGCGCCAGTTGCTGAAGATCGAGCGCCTGATCGAGCCGGTTCGCGACCTGTTCAGCGCCATCTTCTTCGTCGCCATTGGCCTGATGATCGATCCGCAGGTGTTGATCGACTACGCCTGGCCGATCGTGGTGATCACCCTGGCTGTAGTGTTGGGCAAGATGCTCTCCTGCGGCATGGGCGCCTTCATTGCCGGTAACGATGGGCGCACCTCACTGCGTGTGGGGATGGGGCTTTCACAGATTGGCGAATTCTCCTTCATCATCGCTGCGTTGGGCATGACCTTGCAGGTCACCAGCGACTTCCTCTATCCGGTCGCAGTGGCGGTCTCGGCCATCACCACCTTGCTCACGCCTTACCTGATCCGCTCCGCGGACCCCCTGTCGATTCGCCTGGGCAAGGTGGTGCCGCAACGCCTGTCGCGGGTGCTGTCGTTGTATGGCGAGTGGTTGCGCAACATTCAGCCTCAAGGCGAGGGTGCGATGCTGGCGGCGATGATCCGGCGCATCCTGCTGCAAGTGGGGGTGAACCTGGCACTGGTGATCGCGATCTTCTTCAGCGGTGGTTACTTCGCGGTACGCATCGGCACCTGGCTGAGCGAATGGATCGGTGATGTGGGGCAGCAGAAGGCAGTGATCTGGGGCGCGGCATTGCTGTTGTCTCTGCCGTTCCTGATCGCCGCTTATCGCAAGCTCAAGGCGCTGTCGATGCTGTTGGCGGAGATGGGCGTCAAGCCGGAGATGGCCGGGCGTCACACCCAGCGCGTGCGCCGCGTGATTGCCGAAGTGATTCCGCTGTTGTCGCTGCTGGTGATCTTCCTGCTGCTGTCGGCACTGTCGGCGAGCATCCTGCCGACCAACGAGCTGTTGCTGGTCATCGCCGTGGTCGCGGCCGTGGTGGTTGCGCTGTTGTGGCGTTGGTTCGTGCGCGTGCATACGCGCATGCAGATCGCCCTGCTGGAAACGTTGGAGAACAGCCGCGATCACTCGCATTGAGGAGTAATCGCTCCCTGCGCAAGACTTCATGGTAGTCCGAGGGGATCAGGCGGTAACGATGTCGCCAGGCGCAGAAAGCCTGGCGATTCTACGAGTAGTTAATGGCGATATGCCATTATTTTTCGTGTTCGGGTTCAGCTTTCCAGCCAGACGTCCCGCGCCCAGTGCCACACCGACTCCCAGCTTTCCTCGGCAACGATCTCGTCATCGCCATCCCACAGCACCACCGTC
The DNA here is from genome assembly GCF_014268955.1 of Pseudomonas sp. RW3S2. Taxonomy (NCBI): domain Bacteria; kingdom Pseudomonadati; phylum Pseudomonadota; class Gammaproteobacteria; order Pseudomonadales; family Pseudomonadaceae; genus Pseudomonas; species Pseudomonas sp. RW3S2. The sequence continues at coordinate 230,418 of NZ_JABWRM010000010.1, forward strand.
CCGTCTTCCTCGACGCAGTAGTAATTGTCGCCGTCCTGGCAAAGGGGGATCAGGTCGCGTGGTACGCCGGCATCCCAGGCATTGGCGGCAACATCAGGCAGGTAGGTGTGCGACTGCGGGTCGGTGACAGTGACCGGTTCGAGGGATCCATAGACCACGTCGCTGACGGTCAGCAGGAATTCTTTGAAAACGAACGGAATGTTGATGAACAGCTGTTCTTCGATTTCGACCAGTTGGTCTTCGTCGGGAAGCTCCAGGGGCACCGGTACTGGCTCATTGGCTTCACGGAGTTGTTCGATCACTTCTTCCACAGTTCACTTCCTCTTACCTTGATGACAACGCTGCGCGTTATACCCTAGTAGCCCAGTATGGCAAAAGCAAAAACCCCGGGACAGGCCCGGGGTTTTTCTGTGAAGCGCGTCAGAATCAGCCGTTCTGGCGGATACCGGCGAGCATCCAGGGCTGGTTCTCGCCCTGTGCACGCTCCATGTGCCAGCTTTCGCTGAACGCCTCGCCCTGATCGAAGCGCGAGTTCTTCGATACGCCACGGAAGGTCAGGGTAGCGATGGTCTTGTCGGCACGGTCGTCGACGCCTTCCAGTTGCACATCGAGGTCGTCGATGTAGGTGGACTGGAAGCCATCACCTTGCTCGGCACGCTCACGCTTGAGGAACTCGAGCATTTGCGGGGTGACGAACTCGGCGATCTTGTCCATCTCGTTCGCATCCCAGTGCTGTTGCAGCGTCTGGAAGTGGTTGCGGGCAGCGGCCAGGAAGCTCTGCTCGTTGAACCAGGCCGGGGCGTTGATGACCGGCGCAGCGGCGACAGGTGCGGCCGAACCACCGAAGATCGATTGCGCAGGCTGTTGCGGCATTTCACGCTGGTAAGGGGCGTGACCGGCGGCTGCGGCAGCTTGCGGCTGCTGCTGGCGACGGCGCGCAGCGATGAAGCGGAAGACCAGGAAGGCGATCAGGCCCATGATCAGGAAGTCGAGGATCTGCATGCCCTGGAAGCCATCGCCCATGAACATGGAGGCGAGCAGGCCACCGGCGGCGAGGCCGGCCAGTGGGCCCAGCCAGCGCGAAGCACCGCTGGCAGCGGCCGGAGCGCGGCCTGGAGCGGTCGGCGCGGCGGCAGGCGTGGTAGGGGAGGCCTGGCGGGTCTGGTGCATAGGCGCAGCGCCCGAGCTCTTGCCGCCGCCGAAGCGCTTGGCGTTGGCGTCGAGGCTCAGCGTCAGGCCGACGCAGAGCGCCAGTGCGATGCTAAGAAAACGTTGCATAAGATGGGATTTCCCGTTTTGTGGATTGCACGCGCGTCATGGTGCACATGATCTAGGAGACATGGCTAGCGCAAGAATGTTTCGAGCTTTTGCCTGAGCGTGTAGGCAGCGTCTGAATTTGGCGTCTGAAAGAGCATCGCGGGACGAGTCACGAGCGACTCGTCCTCAGAGCGCTTCCAGCTTGGCATACCCCAGCATCAGCCACTTGCTGCCTTCGTCGAAGTTCACCTGCACGCGTGCCTGTGCCCCGGACCCTTCGAAGTTGAGGATGACCCCTTCACCGAACACCGAGTGTTGCACGCGTTGGCCCAGGCTGAAGGCGGTCTGCGGGATGCTGGCGTTGGCGAACAGGCTGCTGGCCTGGGTCTGCGCACCGCCGAAAGGACGGCTGACCGAATTGGACAAGCGCACTTCCTGAACCAGGCCTGCCGGGATTTCCCGTACGAAACGCGACACCTTGTTGTACGTCTCGCTGCCATAGAGGCGCCGGGTCTCGGCGTAGGTCATGATCAGCTGGCGCATCGCGCGGGTGATCCCGACATAGGCCAGGCGGCGCTCCTCTTCAAGACGACCAGGCTCTTCCAGGCTCATCTTGTGCGGGAAAAGGCCTTCTTCCATGCCGACCAGGAACACGTAGGGGAATTCCAGGCCCTTGGCGCTGTGCAGGGTCATCAGCTGCACACTGTCTTCGTGCTCGTCTGCCTGGGCGTCGCCGGCTTCCAGCGAGGCGTGGCCGAGGAATGCCGACAGCGGCGAAAGGTCGGCGTCTTCTTCACTGGATTCGAAGTTGCGCGCAGCGCTGACCAGTTCCTCAAGGTTCTCTACCCGGGCCTGGCCTTTTTCACCCTTTTCTTCCTGGTGGTAGATGATCAGCCCGGACTGCTCGATGACGGTCTGGGTCATGGTGTGCAGCGGCATCTCCGTGACCTTGGTCGCAAGGTTCTCCATCAACTCGATGAAGCCGCCCAGGGCGCTGGCAGCACGGCCTTTGAGCGCTTTGGCGGCGAGCAGCTGGCACATCGCATCCCACATCGACAGCTGGCTGTGGCGGGCATGTTCGCGGATGGCTTCGACCGTCTTCTCGCCGATGCCGCGCGGCGGCACGTTGATCACCCGCTCGAGTGCAGCATCGTTGCCGCGGCCTTCGAGCAGACGCAGGTAGGCCATGGCGTTCTTGATTTCGGCGCGTTCGAAGAAGCGCTGGCCACCATAGATGCGGTAGGGGATGCGCTCACGCAGCAGGGCTTCTTCGAGCACTCGCGACTGGGCGTTGGAGCGATAGAGGATGGCGATGTCGCTGCGCGAATTGCCGTCCTTGATGATGCGCTCGATGCTTTCGACTACGTAGCGTGCTTCGTCGTGCTCGTTGTATGCCGCGTACAGGGTGAGGGGTTCGCCTTCGCCCAGGTCGGTCCACAGCTCCTTGCCCAGGCGCCCGCTGTTATTGGCGATCAGGGCGTTGGCAGCCTTGAGGATGCCACTGGTGGAGCGGTAGTTCTGCTCCAGGCGGATCAACTCGGCGTCGGGGAAGTCGGCGGTGTATTGATGGATGTTCTCGATCTTCGCGCCGCGCCAGCCATAGATCGACTGGTCGTCGTCGCCCACCGCCATCAGGCTTTCGCCACCGCCGGCCAGCAGGCGCAGCCAGGCGTACTGCACGGCGTTGGTGTCCTGGAATTCGTCCACCAGCAGGTGGCGGAAGCGGCGCTGATAGTGCTCGAGCAGGCCGGGGTGGTCGCGCCACAGGTCGAGGGCGCGCAGCAGCAGTTCGGAGAAGTCGATGACCCCGGCGCGCTCGCAGGCCTGTTCGTAGGCTTCGTAGATGCCGCGCATGGTGGCCAGGAACAGGTCGCCGCTGGCCTGGATGTGCTGCGGGCGCAGGCCTTCGTCTTTTTGCCCGTTGATGAACCACTGGGCCTGGCGTGCCGGCCAGCGCTGCTCATCCAGGCCCATCTCGCGGATGACACGCTTGATCAGCCGCTGCTGATCGTCGCCGTCGAGGATCTGGAAATTCTGCGCCAGGCGCGCTTCCTGCCAGTGGGCGCGCAGCAGGCGGTGGGCCAGGCCGTGGAAGGTGCCGACCCACATGCCAGCCGGGTTGATGCCCAGCAACTGTTCGATACGGTGACGCATCTCCGCGGCGGCCTTGTTGGTGAAGGTCACCGACAGAATCGAATGCGGCGAGGCCTGCTCGACCTGGATCAGCCAGGCGATGCGGTGCACCAGCACGCGGGTCTTGCCGGAGCCGGCGCCAGCGAGCACCAGTTGACGCCCACGCGGGGCTGCTACGGCCTGGCGTTGGGCATCGTTGAGGGAGTTGAGCAGTAGGGAGAGGTCATCAGTGTGCATCCGGCCATTCTAGGTTGGCGCGGGGGCTGCGGGCAAATGCTCGGGCATTTGTGAAATCATGACATACAGCAGTTTGGCCTGGCCTTGCGCTTGTGTATGCTCCGTGCACGTTCGCGGCTGACCATTATAAGAACACTGCCATATGACCCAGAATTGCATGGTGATCGACGCATCACCCGAATCGACAAGGAGCGTTCGCAGGCAATTCGCAACCCAGCTCTCCATCGAGCGGACCCGCCTGCTTTACCAGGGCTCGTTGCTGCCCACCCTGTTCATGTTGCTCAACGGCCTGCTTTGCGCCTGGCTGCTGTGGAGTCCTGCCCGCTACCTGCTGGTCGGCGTGTGGATGGTCTGGTTGCTGGCGCTGGTGGCCTTGCGGGTGATCCAGGTGGCGGCTTTCGATGCGGCCACGCCGGCGCGCCAGGCCAAGCCGACCTGGTGGCGGATGTTCCTGGGTGGGTCGGCCTTCAGTGGCCTGACGCTTGCCTGTGCTGCACTCGCGCTGGTGCCGGTGGACAGTTTCGTCCAGCAGGCCTGGGTATTCGGCCTGCTGGGCGCAGCGGCGCTGTCGGCGAGCGTCGCCTATGCGGTCAGCCTGCCGGCCTTTCTCAGCTTCGTGTTACCCGGCCTGTTGCCGCCGATCGGATTTCTGTTCTTCTATCAGGACGGATTGCAGCGCGGCTGGGGCTGGCTTGGCCTGATCCTGCTCGGCGCCCTGATGGTAGTGGCCTGGCAGGTCAATCGTCTGATCGAGCGCGGTCTGCTCCGACGCTTCCAGAACCAGGCACTGATCGAGCATCTGCAGGGTGCGCAACGCCATGGCGAGCAACTGAACCAGGCCCTGAGTGCAGAGATCCGCCACCGTCGTCATGCCGAAGAGCAATTGCGCCAGGCTCAGGCCGGCCTTGAGCTGCGGGTGAACGAGCGAAGCCGTGAGCTGGCGCTTGCCACCCAGGCCCTGGGCGCCAGCGAGCAGCGCCTGGCCCTGGCGCTGGAGGCCAGCGAGCTGGGGCTTTGGGACTGGGACCTGCAAACCGACGAAGTCCATCACACTCAGTTGCATGCCTTGTTCGGCCTGGAGCCTGGACAAGTGCGCTCGGTGCTTGCCGACCTCAAGCCGCGCCTGCATCCAGACGATCTGCCGCTGCTGCGGCGCACACTGGTCGAGCACCTCAAGGGCCGCAGCGGCGACTATCGCGTCGAATACCGGGTACGCCACACGCAAGGCCGCTGGTGCTGGATCGAGGATCGGGGGCGGGCGGTCGAGCGTGATGCCGACGGCAAGGTCCTGCGCATGCTGGGCACCCGCCGCGACATCACCGCACAGAAGGAGCAGGAAGAGCAGCAACGGCTGGCTGCCACCGTGTTCGAAGCGGCGAGTGAAGGCATCGCCATCCTCGATGCGCACTACCAGTTGCTGGCGGTCAACCAGCGGTTCTGCGATCTCACCGGTTACGGGCGCGAAGACCTGATCCTGCGTGACCTGCTGGAGCTGCCGTGCAGCCGCGACGCCCGCCGGCACAGCCAGTCGATTCTCCAGGCCCTTGAGCAGCAGGGGCGCTGGCAGGGCGAGCTGGTCGAGGCGCGCAGCAATGGCGAGCTTTACCCGCAATGGCTGCAGCTCAATGGCGTGCGCGATGGGCGGGGCAATATCAGCAATATCGTGGCGTTCTTCACGGACCTGTCGGCGCGCCGCGAGTCGGAGGAGCGCCTGCGCTACCTGGCCCACTACGATGACCTCACAGGCCTTGCCAACCGCGCACTGTTCCGCCTGCGCCTGCACGAGGCGGTGCAGCGTGTGCGCCTGAACGGCCGTAGCCTGGCGCTGCTGCATGTCGACCTGGACCGTTTCAAGCTGCTCAATGAAAGCCTGGGGCATGAGCTGGCCGACCAGTTACTGAAGAAAATGGCCCAGCGCCTGGCCAATGCGGTGCCGGAGGCCGACACCGTGGCGCGAATCTCCGGCGACGAGTTCGCCGTGCTGTTCGATGGCTACAGCAATCTTTCCAGCCTGGTGCGGGTCACCACACGGCTGCTCGACAAGCTGCGGGTGCCGCAGCGGGTGGGCGGTCATGAGGTGGTGATCAGTGCATCGGTGGGCATCAGTGTGTTGTCGGAGGCCACTTTCGACCTCAACGCCCTGGTCAGCCAGGCCGACATGGCCAAGCAGCATGCCAAGCACCTGGGGGGCGACAGTTTCCAGTTCTATACCGAAAGCCTGCGTGCCAGCACCCTGGAGCGCCTGCAACTGGAGAACGATCTGCGCAAGGCTCTCGACGAGAACCAGTTGCGAGTCTACTACCAGCCCAAGCTGTGCCTGCGTTCCGGCCGTCTGCATGCCGCCGAGGCGCTGGTGCGCTGGCAGCATCCGCAATGGGGCATGGTGCCGCCGGGCGAGTTCATCGGGCTGGCCGAAGAAACTGGGTTGATTGCGCCGATGGGTGAGTTCGTCCTGCGTCAGGCGTGCTGGCAGGCCTGCGAATGGCTGCGCCAGGGCAGAGAGATCCGTGTTTCGGTCAACCTGTCGGTCTACCAGTTGCGCCAGGGCAAGGTGGTCAGCCTGGTGCGCCAGGTGCTGCAGGAGACCGGGCTGGCACCGCACCTGCTGGAGCTGGAACTGACCGAGAGCCAGTTGCTCGACAATGTCGAGCACATCATCGCCACCTTCCAGCAACTGCACGCATTGGGCGTGAAGCTGGCGATCGATGATTTCGGGACCGGCTACTCATCGCTGAGTTACCTCAAGCGCTTTCCGGTGGACTACGTGAAGATCGACCAGGCGTTCATTCGGGGTCTGCAGGAGGGCAGCCAGGATGCCGCGATCATCCGGGCGATCATCGCCATGGCCAAGAGCCTGGGGCTGGAGGTGGTGGCAGAGGGCGTGGAAACCCAGGAGCAGCTGGCATTCCTGCGTGAACAGGGGTGCGACGAGGCTCAGGGTTACCTGATCAGTCGACCGATCGATGCCGCAGCGTTCAAGGCGTTGCTGGAGCGCTCGCGGGGATGACCTGCGCCCCGGCGGCAAGTGCCGGGGCAGGGGATGGTCAGAGGTGCCAGTGTCGGCCCTGATGCGCCAGGAGGCTGTTGGCCTGCTCTGGCCCATTGCTGCCTGCCGGATAGGTCCGCGGTGCCTGGAAGTGTTCTTCCCAGCCCTTGAGGATAGGGTCGATCCAGGCCCACGCGGCCTCCACTTCGTCACGGCGCATGAACAGTGTCGAGTCACCATCCAGTACATCCAGCAGCAGGCGCTCGTAGGCTTCCCAGCGGCGGGTCTGGGCGAAGGCCTGGGCCAGGTTCAGGTCCAGTTCGACTGGCGCCAGGCGCATGCCGCGGCCGGGGCTCTTGGTCATCATGCGCAGGCTGATGTGCTCGTCGGGCTGCAACTGGATCAGCAACTGGTTGACCTGGCCGCCCGCGAACAACTCGTGGGGCACCGGTTTGAACTGGATGACGATCTGCGACGAGCGCCGTGCCATGCGCTTGCCGGTGCGCAGGTAGAACGGCACGCCGGCCCAGCGCCAGTTCTCGATATGGGCCTGCACGGCGACGAAGGTTTCGGTGTCGCTGTCGTTGTCGACATCTTTCTCGAAGTAGTAGGCCGGCACTTCCTGGCCGCCGATCTTGCCGGCGCTGTACTGGCCGCGCACGGTCTTGTCCTGCACGTCCTGGCCGGTGATCGGGCGCAGCGCACGAAGGATCTTCACCTTCTCGTCGCGGACCGCCTCGGCCTCGAACTGCGCCGGCGGCTCCATCGCCACCAGGCAGAGCAGTTGCAGCAGATGGTTCTGCAGCATGTCGCGGGTAGCGCCGGCGCGCTCGTAGTAGGCGCCGCGGTTCTCGACCCCGAGGGTTTCGCAGACGCTGATCTGCACATGATCGACCTGGCTGTTGCGCCATACAGGCTCCAGCAAGGCATTGGCGAAGCGCAGGGCCATGAGGTTCTGCACTGTCTCCTTGCCCAGGTAGTGATCGATGCGAAAGACCTGGGACTCGTCGAATACCGCGCCGATGGCTTCGTTGATCGCCGTGGCCGACTCCAGCGAATGGCCGATGGGTTTCTCCAGCACGATGCGCGCTTCGTTGTCGGCAAGGCCGGCCAGGCGCAGGTTGTTGGCGATGGACACGAACAGGTTGGGGGCGGTGGCGAGGTAGAAGATTCGGGTCAGGCCACCGGGCTCGCCAAGGTAGCGGGCCAGGCGTCCGAAGTCGGCACCCTGGGAGGCGTCCATGGCGAAGTAGTCCAGGCGTGCCGAGAAGCGCTGCCAGACCTCCTCGTCGAAGTCGTTGCGGGCAATCTGCGCCCTGCAATGACGCTCGCTGAGCTTGAGGTAGTCGTTGCGCGGCAGGGGGCGGCGGGCCAGGGCGATGATCCGCACGGCGTTGTGCAGGCGACCCTCGCGGTAGAGCTGATAGAGCGCCGGCAGCAGCTTGTGCAGGGCCAGGTCGCCCGTGCCGCCGAAAACCAGAATGTCGCAAGGGATACTCAAGCCACCACTCTCCCATGTTCGTTTAGCTGGGCGGTCAGCCGGTCATGTAGTATAACTACAAGATAGCTACATCCCGGCCAGCCGATCATAACCGAGTCCAGCCTGTGAATCTGTTGCAACATATCGCTCAATCGCGCCACCTGCTGCGCAAATCGGAACTGAAAGTGGCCGACCACGTGCTGCTCGATCCGGCTGCCGTCATGCACAGCTCGATGGCCGATCTTGCCCACAGTGTTGGTATCAGCGAGCCGACCATCGTGCGTTTCTGCCGCGCCATCGGTTGTTCGGGCTTCCAGGACCTCAAGCTCAAGCTGGCGCAAAGCCTGGCGGCGGGCGCCAGCTTCGGCCAGTTCGCCATCCATGAAGACGACTCGGTCGCCGACTACAGCCTGAAGATTTTCGACACCACCTTGCACACGCTGATGGAAGTGCGCGAGCACCTCGACCCGCAGGCGCTGCAGCAGGCGGTGAGTGCCATGGCCCAGGCGCAGCGCGTGGAATTCTACGGCTTCGGGGCTTCCGGCGCGGTCGCCGCCGATGCCCAGCACAAGTTCTTCCGCCTGCTGCTCAGTGCCGCGGCCTATTCCGACCCGCACATGCAGGCGATGTCGGCGGTGACCCTCAAGCCGGGTGATGTCGCCGTGTGCATCTCGCAGTCGGGGCGCTCGAAGGATTTGCTGATCACCGCCAACCTGGTGCGTGAAAGCGGCGCCAACCTCATCACCCTGTGCCCCAGCCAGACGCCGCTGGCGGAACTGTCGACCGTCAACCTGGCGATCGACGTGCACGAAGACACCGAGATCTACACCCCGCTGACCTCGCGGATCGCCCACCTGGTGGTGATCGACGTGCTGGCCATGGGTGTGGCCATGGCGCGTGGGCCGAGCCTGGTCAACCACCTCAAGAGCGTCAAGCGCAGCTTGCGCAGCCTGCGTTTGTCGCCCAAGTCGATCAAGGCTACCGACGACTGATTGCACTGCTACCGCACCGGCCTCTGTGGGAGCGGGTTTACCCGCGAAAGGGCCGGTACGGGCAATGAAAATTCACGATTCTGTCACCATTTCTCAGCCAAACCGTAAAACCCCGAAGCCACCCTGAAACTCCCGCACTCGATCTGGGAGACAGGCAATGGCAAACGATCACTTCGGTTCGTACCAACCCAGCGCCAAAGCTCGCAAGCAGGCTGAAAAGGATCAGCGACGCATGGAATATCGTCGCGCGATCGAAAGCTACTGCGACCAGCGCCAACTCTTGCGCGATCTCGCCGACTACCCGGACCTGCAAGACATCACGGTGTGGCAGGTGGCGTCGGCAGCTTCCCAGAAAATCGCTCCACAAGCCCGCTGATCTTCGCACGTTCGCTGCGAATGAATGCCAGAAACGCCAAGGCCACCGGCGATTGCCGCTTGGCCTTGGACTGCACCACGCACCAGCTGCGGTACAGCGGCAGCTCCTCGACAGGCAACTCCCTGAGCATCCCGGTGGCCAGTTCCATGTTCACTGCATGGCGAGTCAGCAGGGCGATGCCCAAGCCTGCGATGACGCACTCGCGCTGGGCGTCGGCCGAGGCCACTTCCAGGGTCTGGGTGAAGTGCACGCGCTTGTCCTTGAAGTACTCCTCGCAGGCTTTGCGCGTGCCCGAGCCTTGTTCGCGGATGAGCAGGGTATGAGGCTCCAGGTCCTGCAGGCGCAAGCGTTCGAGCTTGCACAACGGGTGTTCCGGTGGCGCCACCGCGATGATCGGGTTATTCAGGAATGGCAGGAACTCCAGCCCCATGTCCTGCGGCACCATCGACATGATGATCAGGTCGTCGCGGTTGTCGGACAGGCGTCGAATCGCCTGGGCGCGATTGACCACCGTGAGGGTGAGGTTGACCTCCGGGTGTCGTTGCTTGAAGGCGGCGAACAGGTGTGGCACGAAGTACTTCGCACTGGATTCGATCGCCAGCTTCAATTGCCCCTGCAGTGAGCCCTGCATGTCCGACAGCTGCATGTCGAGGTTTTCCAGGCGCCCGAAGATGTCGCGGCTGGCACGTTGCAGTGCCTCGGCCGCTTCGGTCAGGTAGAGCTTTTTGCCGACGTACTCGAACAGCGGCTGGCCGACCAGCTCTTCGAGCTGGCGGATCTGTAGACTTACGGCGGGTTGCGTAAGCGCCATCTCTTCCGCTGCGCGGCTGTACGAGCGCAAATCACACACTTCGTTAAAGATCTGTAGCTGACGCAAAGTCATACGCATCAAGGACTTACGCATTTATCCCCAGGCTCCGGCAAAACCTTGTTACCTCACTATAAGCTTTTGCTAATACAGCCTCTAACAAATATTGATTTTTGTTTATCAACCGGTAGCGCTAGTTTGAATGTGCGACTGGCCAGCGACGTCTGGTCACGCGCCGACCGGTGTAACCGGATCGTCTGTTCCTACGGCTTTGGGAAGACTCCAGTGATAAAAAAAATCCTGATCGCCAACCGGGGTGAAATCGCAGTTCGGATCGTGCGTGCCTGCGCCGAAATGGGCATTCGCTCTGTCGCGATTTTTTCCGACGCCGACCGTCACGCCTTGCACGTCAAGCGCGCCGACGAGGCCTACAGCATTGGTGCCGAGCCTCTGGCCGGTTACCTGAACCCGCGCAAGCTGGTGAACCTTGCTGTGGAAACCGGCTGTGACGCCCTGCATCCGGGCTACGGTTTCCTGTCGGAAAACGCAGAACTTGCAGAAATCTGCGCCGAACGTGGCATCAAGTTCATCGGTCCTGCTGCCGAGGTCATTCGCCGCATGGGCGACAAGACCGAAGCGCGCCGCACCATGATCCAGGCCGGTGTCCCGGTGACCCCAGGAACCGAAGGCAACGTGGCCGACATCCACGAGGCCCTGAGCGAAGGCGAGCGCATCGGTTATCCGGTGATGCTCAAGGCCACCTCCGGTGGCGGCGGGCGTGGTATTCGCCGCTGCAACAGCCGCGAGGAGCTGGAACAGAACTTCCCCCGGGTGATTTCCGAAGCCACCAAGGCGTTCGGTTCCGCCGAGGTGTTTCTCGAGAAATGCATCGTCAATCCCAAACACATCGAGGCGCAGATTCTCGGTGACAGCTTCGGCAACGTGGTGCATCTGTTCGAGCGCGACTGCTCGATCCAGCGCCGCAACCAGAAGCTCATCGAAATCGCCCCGAGCCCGCAGCTGACCCCGGAACAGCGCGCCTACATCGGCGACCTGGCCGTACGCGCCGCCAAGGCGGTCAACTACGAGAACGCCGGTACCGTGGAGTTCCTGCTCGCCGATGGCGAGGTGTACTTCATGGAGATGAACACCCGGGTGCAGGTGGAACACACCATCACCGAGGAAATCACCGGCATCGATATCGTGCGTGAGCAGATTCGCATCGCCTCGGGCCTGCCGCTGTCGGTCAAACAGGAAGACATCCAGCATCGCGGCTACGCGTTGCAGTTCCGGATCAACGCCGAAGACCCGAAGAACAATTTCCTGCCCAGCTTCGGCAAGATCACCCGCTACTACGCCCCCGGGGGTCCGGGCGTACGTACCGACACGGCAATCTATACCGGCTACACCATTCCGCCGTTCTACGACTCCATGTGCCTGAAACTGGTGGTCTGGGCGCTGACCTGGGAAGAAGCCATGGACCGCGGCCTGCGAGCCCTGGATGACATGCGCCTGCAGGGGGTCAAGACCACCGCGGCGTACTACCAGGAAATCCTGCGCAACCCGGAATTCCGTAGCGGCCAGTTCAATACCAGCTTCGTGGAAAGCCATCCGGAACTGACCAACTACTCGATCAAGCGCAAACCCGAAGAGCTGGCCCTGGCCATCGCCGCCGCCATCGCCGCCCACGCAGGCCTGTGAGGAATTCAACAATGTCCAAGAAAATCCATGTAACCGACACGATCCTGCGCGACGCCCACCAGTCCCTGCTGGCCACCCGCATGCGCACCGAAGACATGCTGCCGATCTGCGAAAAGCTCGACAAGGTCGGCTACTGGTCGCTCGAAGTCTGGGGCGGTGCGACCTTCGACGCCTGCGTGCGCTTCCTCAAGGAAGACCCGTGGGAGCGCCTGCGCCAACTGCGTGCGGCACTGCCCAACACCCGTCTGCAGATGCTGCTGCGCGGCCAGAACCTGCTGGGCTACCGCCATTACAGCGATGATGTGGTCAAGGCTTTCGTGGCCAAGGCTGCGGTCAATGGTATCGACGTATTCCGCATCTTCGACGCCATGAACGATGTGCGTAACCTGCGCGTGGCCATCGAAGCGGTGAAGGCCGCCGGCAAGCACGCCCAGGGCACCATTGCCTACACCACCAGCCCCGTGCACACCATCGAGGCCTTCGTGAACCAGGCCAAGCAGATGGAAGCCATGGGTTGCGACTCGGTGGCGATCAAGGACATGGCCGGCCTGCTGACGCCATACGCCACAGGCGAGCTGGTCAAGGCGCTGAAGGCCGAGCAATCGCTGCCGGTGTTCATCCACTCCCACGACACCGCAGGCCTGGCCGCCATGTGCCAGCTCAAGGCGGTGGAAAACGGTGCCGACCACATCGACACCGCCATCTCCAGCTTCGCCTGGGGCACCAGCCACCCGGGCACCGAGTCGATGGTCGCCGCGCTCAAGGGCAGCGAGTTCGACACCGGGCTGGACCTGGAGCTGCTGCAGGAGATCGGCCTGTACTTCTACGCCGTGCGCAAGAAGTACCATCAGTTCGAGAGCGAGTTCACCGCCGTGGATACCCGCGTGCAGGTCAACCAGGTGCCGGGCGGGATGATTTCCAACCTGGCCAACCAGCTCAAGGAGCAGGGCGCCCTCAACCGCATGAACGAAGTGCTGGCGGAGATCCCGCGGGTACGTGAAGACCTCGGCTTCCCGCCGCTGGTGACCCCGACTTCGCAGATCGTCGGCACCCAGGCGTTCTTCAACGTACTGGCCGGTGAGCGCTACAAGACCATCACCAACGAGGTGAAGCTGTACCTGCAGGGCGGCTACGGCAAGGCGCCAGGTGTGGTCGACGAGAAGCTGCGCCGCCAGGCGATCGGCAGCGAAGAAGTCATCGATGTGCGTCCGGCCGACCTGCTCAAGCCGGAGATGGCCAAGCTGCGTGCCGAGATCGGCAGCCTGGCGCACAGCGAGGAAGACGTGCTGACCTTCGCCATGTTCCCGGACATCGGGCGCAAGTTCCTCGAAGAGCGTGAAGCCGGAACCCTCAAGCCCGAAGCCCTGCTGCCGATCCCGGAAGCCGGCGCTGCAACCTCCGTAGGCGGCGAGGGAGTACCGACCGAGTTCGTCATCGACGTGCACGGCGAGACCTACCGCGTCGACATCACCGGCGTGGGCGTCAAGGCCGAAGGCAAGCGTCACTTCTACCTGTCCATCGACGGCATGCCGGAAGAAGTGGTGTTCGAGCCGCTCAACGATTTCGTCGGCGGTGGCAGCAGCAAGCGCAAGCAGGCCAGTGCGCCAGGTCACGTCAGCACCACCATGCCGGGCAACATCGTCGATGTGCTGGTCAAGGAGGGCGATGTGGTGAAGGCGGGGCAAGCGGTGCTGATCACCGAGGCGATGAAGATGGAGACCGAAGTCCAGGCGGCCATCGCCGGCAAGGTCGTTGCCATTCATGTGGCCAAGGGCGACCGGGTAACCCCTGGCGAGATCCTGATCGAGATCGAAGGCTGAGCGACAGCCTTCGACTGACAAGCGGTTTACCTCATGGGGAGCGGTTGCTCCCCTTTTTTTGTGTTGGGTTTCAGGGCCCAATCGCGGGGCAAGCCCGCTCCCACAGGTACCCCGCTGTTTTCATGGGCAGCGGGGTACCTGTGGG